>CBFHBH010000043.1:0-10706 GCA_965653735.1 uncultured Flavobacterium sp.
CAAATCACCCTTTGCCGTAAATGGGTCATGGTTTAGTACTAAAATGGCTCCGTAATAAATGATAAAGCTAAGGGTAAGTGATGTAACGATATCGGCAATTGGGAAGAAGATTGAGTTGTACCAAACGTTTTTTACCCAAGCTACTCTGTGTTTATGATTTATTTCTTTAAATTTTTGATATTCGATATCTTCTCTTGTAAAAAGCTGAACGATTTTCATTCCGGTTACTCTTTCTTGAACAAAGGTGTTCATTTCTGCAATTTGAGTTCTTACTTCTTCAAAAGCTCCTTTCATCTTTACTTGAAAAACTCTAGTTGCATAAATCAAGATAGGCATCGAAAATAACACGATCATGCTAAGTTTCCAGTTCATGTAAAACATGAAAATTAAAATAGCGAACATTTTCATCAAATCACTTATAATCATAAATAACCCTTGACTGAAGATTCTTGCAATAGCTTCAATATCTGAAACGGTGCGAGTTACCAGTTTGCCCACTGGTTCATGATCATAATAACTCATTTTAAAGCTCGACAAATGCTTGAAGAGTTTAATTCTGATATCTTTGATAATATCTTGACCCAACCAGTTTGCCCAATACACAAAATAAAACTGAGCTAAAACCTCGAGAATCAGTGTGATTCCCATAATAGTTAGCATCAAAATGAATCCGTTGTTGTTTTTGGGAAAAACATAATCGTCTATAATGTTTTTTAGCAGATAGGGACGAAGTGCTGCAAAAATAGAAAGTAAAATTGCCCAAATAATTACGCTATTGTAGCGAAATTTGTATGGTTTGGTGTATTCTAATATACGTTTAAAAAGTCGTGTATCAAATGTTTTCATCGTTGTTGATGTACGGATATTTTATTTGTGTTAGAAATAATCCTTGTGCAGGTACCGAAAATCCTGCTTTTTTTCTGTCCTTGCTTTCTATTATTTTGATGAAATCATCAATTGTTATTTTGTGTAATCCAATATTTACCAATGTTCCTACAATGGCACGAACCATATTACGAAGAAATCTATCAGCACTGATGGTGAAAATAAGTTCATTATCTTTTACAGTCCAATAGGCTTCTGTTATATCACAATTGTATGTAAAAACATCAGTGTTTGATTTTGAGAAGCATTGAAAATCAGTAAAATTAAGTAATAGTTTTGCAGCGCTATTCATCGCTTCAATATCCAACTTTTGCTGAAAATACCAAGTTAATTCATTGTTAAAAACATCTTTTACAGTAGAGATGTGATAATTATAAGTTCTTGAAGTAGCATCAAATCTGGCATGAGCCTCATCATGAACTTTAATTATTTTGAATATTGCGATGTCTTTAGGTAAAAAAGAATTGGCTTTGTATTTGAGTTGTTCTAAATCGAGAGTCTTTTCTGTATCAAAATGTCCATACATTTGAGAAGCGTGTACACCAGAATCGGTTCTTCCAGCTCCAACTATATCAATTTCGTCTTGTAATAAAGTTGAGAATACTTTGTTTAATGTTTCCTGTACTGATATAGCACTAGGCTGGTATTGCCAACCATGATAATGAGTTCCTTTGTAAGCGAATTCTATAAAATATCTCAACGTAAAATCTTTTGAGCAAAGATAATGGAATTACTTGCAGTTATAAAATGTTTTAAATAGTCCCTTAGTTTGCTTTTAGCACCGATGGAAATGATATCCTTTTTGTTCATTGAGCGGAGTCGAAATGAAACAACAAAAAGATATAATGGACAGCGGGAAATACGTTTGCTGATAAGCCAGATGTGGTTGCTACAAAAAAAAAACAGAGAACCGTAGTTCTCTGAATTTCTATTTAAGTAGATGATTATTATCTTCTTCCGTGGCCATTACCATGTCCTCTTCCATTTCCGTGTCCTCTTCTGTCATCATCATGATCATCTCTATCTCTTTTGTAATAACGTGGACCATCATCATAATCTCTATGTTGAACTACAGCTACATGATTGCTTCTGCGGTATTGAGGGCCATAATATTCTTGGCGGTAGTTACGGTATCCATCTCTGTAATACATACGACGGTGGTCGTTAAAATATCTCCAAGGAGAGTGTCCTCTATAATCAATTACAACATAACGAGCTCTGTTTATATCGTATCCGTGGCAATATTCAGGTAAATATCTTGAACGAATCCATCCGTTAGGGCCCATATAAAGATATACAGATGCATAATTATCATAATAACACTCTAATTCTGGTAAGTAAACATATTGAACTCTTTCGTCATGGTGATCGCACCAGTCACGGGGTCCTCCAATGTTTAAGCTAACTGATACTTGCGCACTCGATTGCAAGGCAAAAAATAGTACAAATGTTCCTAAAATTAATTTGATATTTTTCATAATCTATGGTTTTAAGTTATGGGTAATACTATAACGAACTTGTTTGGGTAATATTATCCAACAACTGTGCCAGAAAAATTATGAGAGGATTCTAAAATTGAAATTTTAACAGATATTGATAGACTTTCTCGGTAGGCAAACCCACGACATTTGTATAGGATCCTTCTATCTTTGAAATCCCGATAAGCCCTATCCAGTCTTGGATTCCGTAGCTTCCAGCTTTGTCTAATGGTTTGTATTTTGTAATGTAATATTGGATGCTTTCTAATGATAATTCTGAAAAGGTAACTTTTGTTACTTCGTGTATAATTTCGGTCTTATTTTTTGTTTTAAAACATACCGATGTGATCACTTCGTGAGTTTTTCCTGATAGATTTTGAAG
Organism: uncultured Flavobacterium sp.; assembly: GCA_965653735.1. Taxonomy (GTDB): domain Bacteria; phylum Bacteroidota; class Bacteroidia; order Flavobacteriales; family Flavobacteriaceae; genus Flavobacterium. The sequence goes on from CBFHBH010000043.1 coordinate 2,746, forward strand.
CATTTTGATAGCATCTTCTTCAGAAGAAGGTTTGCCTAATGTTTTTCCATCTAATAAAACCAATGTGTCGCTGGTAATGAGTAATTCGTCAGTATTTAAATCATCAAAAGCATCTGCTTTTAGCTTTGCTAAATAATTAGTTATTTCATACGATTGAAGGTGAGGAGGGAAGATTTCTTCAACCTCGCGAATTCTTATTTCAAAGTCTAAATCTAAATCTTTAAAGAATTGTTGTCTTCGAGGTGACCCAGAGGCTAAAATTATTTTGATGTCTTCAAGTTTATTATGCAACATAGTATTTTATGTTTAATCCTATTACTCCTATACAAAGAATACCAAAGAAAATAATCAACTTTAAAACATCGCTTAAATGTTTGAAATCTTTTTTGCTCTTGGCAGCACTTACTTTAATCATAAAATAAATAAGCGGACCAATTAAAAAAGCCAATATATATATAGTAGCATATTGTAAATGGAATAGATAAGTGTAAGTGTAGTATAAAATTCCAGCGAAAGGTAAAACGGAGAGTGCCAAAGTTATTTTTGCAGTCCTAGAAGTTCCTAAAACAATTGGTAATGTTTTTACTCCGTTGTTATAATCACCATTAATATCTTCTAGATCTTTTATAATTTCTCTAATAAAATTGATGATGAAGGCAATGATAGCAAAATCAACAAGAATAGAAAATGTCATTTTCATTTGTGGTTGGTTTCCGGCATGAGTAACAGGGAAAATGTCTAACAAACCAACAATAATGATGCTAAAGGCAAGTAAAAAAGCCACAACAAGATTTTTGACTAATAGTATTTGCTTAAAATTTGTAGCATATATATAAAGTAATGCAGCACAAAGAATAAAAAGAGTTACGAAGCTTGGCTTTTCTACAAAATTGGATAGATAAAAACCAATTCCCACACCAATAATGGTAAAACCAACATATAAATTATAAGCTTGTGATTCAGATATTTGAGTGCCAACAATTACTTTTTTTGGATTATTTATTTTGTCTGAATCCTGATCGTTAATATCATTAATGATATATCCACCTGCAGCAATACAAACTGTAGAAAGCACTAGTAAAAAGTATTGCCAGTCATTTAATGCTAAATCGATGTTTTGAACTTTCAAAAAACCATACAGAACTACAAATTGCATTAAAGCAATTAATAATAAATTCATGTATCGAATAAGTTTTAAGTATTTCATTGCTAGTTATATTAATCGTGTTTGCCGTTAAAATAAGTATTCCATTTATCCTGAACTTTCATGACTTGTTCAATTACGTCTCTCACAGCTCCTTTGCCGCCATTTTTGTGTGAAATATAATTTGATATTTCTTTTATTTCAGGGCTTGCATCTTGTGGACAAGTTGGTAATCCTACCAATTTCATAACATGATAATCAGGGATGTCATCACCCATATACAATACCTGTTCGGGTTTGATATTATAAATATCACAATACTCTTTAAAAGTTACCACTTTATCTGGAGAACCAAGATAAATATCTTTAATACCTAAATTACGCAGTCTTATGCGAACGCCTTCGTTACTTCCGCCAGAGATGATACAAACATGATAATTAGATTCAACGGCTGCTTTCATGGCAAAACCATCACGAATATTCATTTCGCGAAGCATTTCGCCAGTTTGTGAAACATGAACAGTTCCGTCAGTTAATACTCCATCGACATCAAAAATAAAAGTAGTAATGTTGTTCAGTATTTCTTTATAGCTTTTTGACATGAGTGTCTATGATAGATTTTGTTAGTAATTTATAGATTTCTTTTTGTGTTTCATTTGATAAGAAATTCAAATGAGCATTAATGGTTTCAGTATCGTTACGTTTTGCTGGACCAGTCTGAGCATCAATAGGAGAGAGGCTCTTAATCTTATTGGCAGTTTCTTCAATTAATGGTTGAAGAATTTCGAAAGGGATATTGTTTTGCGAACAAATTTCGTTTCCTATTTGGTACAAATGATTTACAAAATTGCAAACAAATACTGCGGATACATGAATGGCTTTACGCTGTTCAGAGGTTATTTTTATTGCTTTTTCAGATATTGAATTGGCTACTTTTTGTAAAAGCTTGTAATCTTCTTCATTTTGCGCCTCTAAACAAATAGGAATTTCTTTAAAATTGACTTCTTTGCCTTTTGTGAATGTTTGTAATGGATAAAAAACACCTTTTCTATTTTTGTTATTCAAAACATCTATAGAAGTTGTTCCGGATGTATGTATAACTAGCTCATTACTAAAAGGTAAATTTTCTGAAACTTCTGTTATGGCATTATCTGAAACAGAAATAATATATAAATCGGCATCTTTTATTGTAGAAATATCATCTGTTACTTTTTCTGGAGAAATTAATATTGGATCTACATCTTTTTTTCTTGAAAAAACTTGAATCACTTCTAAATCAGTACTTTTTTTAAAAGCTGAGAGTAAGTGTTGAGTTACATTTCCTGAACCAATAATAACTATTCGAATCATTTGGCTAAAATAATAAAAAGGTTTCACTAGAGTAAAACCTTTTTATAACTAACGATAAATTAAATATGAAATAATTTTTTAAAAATCATTATTTTTCTAATGTGCAGCATAGAAAATATACCCTCCAGATATCCAACTTCCGTTGCTATAATTCCAATAACCGTCCCAATCACCACTAGCTGGCATTGTTGCAGTACCGTCACCATTAGTGTCACCACCTCTTGAGTCATCTTTAATGGAGGTAAATACGGCTCCAGTTCCAATATTTACAATTCTTGAATTGCCTTTTGAGATTCCCGCACTGGCATCGGCAAATTTTACTATAACATTAGATCCTATATTAACAGTGTCAGTGGCACCGCTACCCCCTCCATTAAAAAATGCAGAAACTACGTAAGGTACTTCACTAATATTCCAAGAAACTGTGGCTCCTTGATTAGTGGTGTTATATAACCAAATGCCATTTCGAGTATTTTTTTGATTGATATTAGCGGGGTTATGAAAAATATTATTTGTGTTTAAAGTATAATATGAGTTTAAATAAATGGGTCTATCACAATCATAAAAGGCATTGTTTGTAAATTTAGAAACTGTGTTGTCAATCATGTAAGATCCACCATGAAAAGCAAAAGCAGTCGAATTAGAGCTTGATAAAGAATGTGCGAAAGTACAATTGTCAAATTCAAATTTATAACCAACTACGCTAATCAATACTGTATTGTTATACCCTCCATCGTTTCCTCCTGCATATAAAAAGTCACAGTATTTAAATGATGTTGTAGCTGAACTATTTAAATACAAACTTTTCCAATCTCCTTTTTGTGGTAAAGTCGCATTGCCATCATTATTAGTGTCCCCACAAAAGCTATCGTCTGAAAGTGAAGTAAAAACAATACGATTGGTACTTGTACCGTTAGCTATAATTGTTCCGCTAGAATCAGTTCTTAAAGTTGCATTTTGAAGTTTAACGATTGTACCTGGTTCAATTGTTAGTGAAGATGTTACAGATACATTACTGGTAAGAACATACACTTTATCAGATGTCCATGTAGTTGGAGAAGAAATGGTACCTGAGACATTAACGATTTGACAACCTAATACTCCTAAAGTTGTAAAAATTTTATCTTCTCCATACACTGTTTTTTCAGCTGTTTTAGCATAAGCTCTAACATGATAAGATGTTGCAGGATCGAAACCAGAAAAATTATCGGAAAAGAAATTATTTGACATATCTATAGTGATTGCCATATCATTAGTGTCTTCTAGTGTTGGGTTAATGTCATAAGAAATACAGATTCCTGTTTCTATAATTGATTTATCTCCAACGATTAATACTTTGCCTCCTAATGTTGCTGTTGTTTCTGTAATGTCTGATGGAATATTTGTTTCAACTTTTAATTGTTCAATTGGAGTAGTTTCGCTATCTTCTGAACACGAATTAAATGCAACCATGCATATTGATAAGAATAATAGTTTTAGTGTTTTCATGATTTTTTAGTTTACTAATTATGAAGTAAAATTACTTTCGATAGTATCACCTGTCAATCAACCTTTTGTACCATTTTTTAAATAAGAAAGGGAGTAAACTTATTATTTACTCCCTTTCTTATTTAAAAATTAAAATTTATTTATAATGGAATATTGTATTCGACGGTGGTTCCTTTTCCAATTGTGGATTTTATATTGTAATTGCCTCCAAGTTTCTCAATTCTTTTAGCATAATTATTTAAGCCGTTTCCTGGATGTTTTTTTGAACTGTCAAATCCTTTTCCATCATCTGATATGATGATCTTTAGTTTTATATCAATTTCAAATTTTAAATAAATATTTTTTGCATTTGAGTGTTTAATGGCATTGTTTATTGTTTCCTTAACAAGTAAATAGGTATTTCTGTTTCGCATCCATCCAAAACTTATATTGGGGATTGTTTCGGGTAGTTCACCAATGAAGTTTATGTGGGCGTTTTCTACCATTTCGTAAGAGTTTGAACGAATGTGATATATTAGTTCTTCAAGGTTTTGATTGTTTTCATTAAGTGCCCAAATTATTTCACTCATTTTTCCAATAGAATCGTCACTTATTTCGGTTACTTTATTTAAGCCTTCTTGAGGTGGTGTATTTCCTTCCTTTATTGAGTTTATAATTCTGCTAAGCCCTGTACCCACATCGTCGTGCATATCACTAGCTATACGAAGCCGTTCTTCTGCTACGGCTGTTTTTTGTTGTTCTATAAGAAGTTCTTTTTTTGTTTTGAAATTTTTAAACTGTAGGAAAGCAAAATAAGCTAAACTCAATAAAATGAGACCTAATGTTAGCATTATCCAAAAACGACGTTTTATTTTTAAGTTTTGGATGTCATTTTCTTGAGTTAGGGTTTTAATTTTAAGTTCTTTTTTTTCGGTTTCATATTTGAGCTTAAGACCTTCAATTTTATTTCTTGTTTCATCTAGTTTTATAACATTTGAGATAGAATCAGCTTTAAATTTTAGATAGCTTCCCTTTGAAGGATTTTGTTTGCTAAAAGCTATTTCTGATAGTAAAATTAATGTTTCGTATAATCTAGACTTGTTTTCATATTTTTTTGCCTCATTGAATGAATTTAAAGCATAAAATTGTGCTTTATCATAATCTTTTTGATGTAGATAGTAAATTCCTAGCCCTTTCAAAGCAAGTATTTTAGTTTCTAAAAAATTTATTTCTTGTCCTATTTTAAGAGCTTCTTCGGCATAAGGTTTAATTTCATTGAATTTTCTCGATTTTATTTTTAAATCACAAATATTAAGTAATGATGTAGCATATAAATTTTGGTTATTTATTTGTTTACTTTTAATTAAAGCTTCATTTAGAGGCGCTTCAGCTTCTTTAAGTCTATCTAAAAAAATATACGCGATGCCTTTGTTGTTGAGGGCCATACATAATTCATTAACCATATTTAATTCTCTAAAAATTGCTTCAGCTTTTTTAGAGTAATATAGATATTTGTCATTTTGACCAAGTTCATTGTAAATCACACCTATGTTTAAATACAAATTTGCCTGATATTGGTTTATGTTGAGTTTTTTAAAAATTTTTGATGAAGCAATCATATAGTTTATTGCCTCTTCATATTTCCCCATCAGCTGGTAAGAAGCTCCGGTATTTGCATAAGCTTTTCCAATGTATTTATCATCTTTTAGTCTCTTTGCTAATGCAATAGCCTTTTTGTTTAAAAAAAGTGACTGTTTGAAGTTACCTTCATTGTTTAATATAAAAGTATAATTTGCAATAAAATTTAGCTCACCTCTAACATAATTTAATTTTCTACTCAAATCGCGAGCTTTGAAATAATAGTATTTAGAAGAATCAATAATGTTTCCTTCATATTGTTGTCCTATGTCTATATATAATTGAACTAATGAAGTGTCTTTTTTTGTTTTTATTAACGATAATAAACTGTCTTTATTCATAAACGTTTGTGAATAAAGAGTATTAAAAAGCAAGAATGAAAACAGGAAAAATGTTTTTTTAAGATTCATTGATTATAAATTTATCGTCCTAACATTTTGTTTATAGCTTCAGTTTTATTTTGTACTTGTAATTTTTGATAAATATGGTTCAAATGTCTTTTAACCGTACTTATAGAAATATTTAGTTTATCTGCGATTTCTTTATATAAGAAGCCTTTACTTAATAATACTAAAACTTCATGCTCACGTTTACTAATTAAATCTAAAACATTATTTTTAGAAACATCATACGAAAATGAACTTAAAACTTTTCGAGCTATTTTAGGAGACATTGGACTTCCTCCATCATAAAGTTCTATCAATGAATCTATAATTTTTTCTGGAGATGTATTTTTTAGTATATATCCGCTAGCACCAGCCTTTAAGGCATCAAACACCTGATCACTATCTTCATATATGGTAAACATTATAAATTGTATTTCAGGAGAGTTTGGTTTTATTTCCATCAAACAATCAATTCCTGACTTTTGTGGCAAATTAATGTCAGTCAATACTAAATTTGGATTCAATGAGGGAATTTCGTTTATTGCCTCCTCAGCATTAGTAAAACTTTTAAGTAGATTAAAGCGTTTGTCTTTCTTAATAATTGATTCTAATCCGTTAAGAATGTCTAGAATGTCCTCGATAATACAAATTGTAATCATTTTGAATAAGTTATATTTTACAAAGTAATGTTTTTAAAGATAATTATTCAATTGTACAAAAAGTTGATTTTTTTGATTTACATTTTTCAACTATTAAGTTGTTGATAAATAATTTTTTAAATTTTTTACAAAAACTTTTTTTTGTTATGTTTGGCAAATATTAATTTTAACCCAATGACCATGAAAAAAATCATCACAGCTCTAACACTTCTTTTAAGTTGTATGACATTTAGCCAAATTAAGGTATTACCAACCACTCCTTTAGAAAAATTAGGAAGAGTAGGTACAAATGATGTATATATTCAAAAAGAAGGATCACAGTATACTTTTTTCTATAAAAATATAGAAAATAAAGAAGATGAGAGCATTAGAAACTTTTCATTTAAAAACGTCGAGAATGATTTTGAAAATTTCTATAAAATTATCATTGATGGATTTAATGCAAACCCAATCTATGATATTAAATTAGAATTGCCTAATGACTATGTTTGGTTACATTACACAAAAACTGCAAGCAAGTTAGGAGTTCAATTCATGACTACTAATAAGGTTACTCAATCTACTGGAATTTCCCAAATAATGACTGTTGAAGATGTGAAAAAACTTTTTGAGAAAATCTAATTGTCAATAAAATTTTAAAAAAGGCGAAACATTATGTTTCGCCTTTTTTTGTTTTTTTTAACATCATAAACTTCCTCCCAATAACGCTTTACAATAACAAATTGAGTATTTTTGTTCCACTAAAAAATATAATCCAAAATAATGGACAAAAAAATATTCTCCTTCCTCTTTTCTACAAGACTAATGGCTGTTTTATTTATAGTATTTGCAGCAGCCATGGCAGCAGGAACTTTTATTGAAGACGCTTATAATACAGATACTGCTAGAATCATAATTTACAATTCGTGGTGGTTCGAAGTAATCATGTTTTTCTTTATGATTAACTTTTTAGGTAACATAAAAAGATATCAGCTGTATAAAAGAGAAAAATGGGCAACTCTAATTTTACACTTATCTTTTATTTTAATCCTTTTGGGAGCATTTATTACAAGATATATAAGTTATGAAGGAATGATGCCTATAAGAGAAGGAGCTACTGAAAGTCAGTTTTTTTCAGATAGAACTTACTTAACAATGTATGTAGACGGTCAACACGAAGGAGAAACAAAAAGAAGAACTTTTGAAAAACCATTACTTCTTTCGGCAGCGGTTGACAATACTTTTACAGATGAATATCAATTTAGTAATATTCCTTTCAAAGTTGAATTAGTTGACTATGTTATGGGAGCTAAAGAGACTATAAAACAAGATGATAAA
>CBFHBH010000044.1:0-10677 GCA_965653735.1 uncultured Flavobacterium sp.
ATGTTCCGAACTTGGAATAAATCAGTTAAGTACGAATTGAAAATCGGAGAAAATCATCTAAAAATAATCTTCAAATCCGCATCAAAAATCGGCCAAGAAGAAGCCAAAAAATTATCTTATACGTTACCAGGTGATGAAAAAGTTTTTACACGAAAAGCCCAATATCATTATGGTTGGGATTGGGGTCCAAGATTTGTAACTTGTGGTATTTACAAACCAATTAAACTTCATTTTTGGAATGATGTTCAAATTGAAAATATTCGTTATGAGCAAGTTAGCTTAACAGATGAATTAGCCAAATTGAATTTTATTATTAATGTAAATTGCAAAAAATCAAGAATTTATAATTTGAGAATTAATAATCTATCTAAAAATTATAACTTAAAGAAAGGCCAAAATAAATTAGAAGCTTCTTACGAAATCCAAAATCCAAAACGTTGGTGGTGCAATGGTTTAGGTGAAGCAAAACTATATCCGTTCATAATAAATATTTCGAAAAAAAATAAAATTATTGACGATAAAAAACTAAATATCGGTTTGAGAACCATCGAATTAGTTCAAGAAAAAGATGGGATTGGTAAAAGTTTTTATTTCAAATTAAACGGAAAACCCTTTTTTATGAAAGGTGCGAATTACATTCCACCTGATAGTTTTTTACCACGAGTTTCAGATTCTACTTATAATGCAATATTGAAAAATGCAGTTGATGCCAATATGAATATGATTCGTGTTTGGGGTGGCGGCGTGTATGCAGACGATGCTTTTTATGATGCTTGTGATAAAAACGGAATTTTAGTTTGGCAAGATTTTATGTTTGCTTGCGCGATGTATCCAAGCGATAAAAAGTTTTTGGAAAATGTAAAACAAGAAGTCATTGATAACGTCAATCGACTACAAAATCATCCAAGTATTGCGCTTTGGTGTGGAAATAATGAAAATGATGAAGGTTGGCACAATTGGGGATGGCAAAAACAATATAAGTATTCCAAAGCAGATTCAACTGCAATTTGGAAAGGTTATGAAAAATTATTTCATGAAATCATTCCAAAAAGTTTAGATGGTTTATTATCAAAAGAAAAAAACATCTATTGGCCATCGTCACCGTCCATTGGTTGGGGACGAAAAGAAAGTTTGTTACAAGGTGATTCGCATTATTGGGGCGTTTGGTGGGGCATGGAATCTTTCGAAATTTATAAAAAGAAAGTCGGACGATTTATGTCCGAATACGGCTTTCAAGGTATGCCAAATATAAAAACGTTTAAAAAAATTACTTCTGAATCTGAATTAAATCTGAGTTCAGAATCGGTTAAATCACATCAAAAACACAACACAGGTTATCGAACCATTCAAACGTACATGGAACGCGATTATATAGTTCCGACAAAGTTTGAAGATTATATTTACGTTTCGCAACTCTTACAAGCGGAAGGCATGAAAACTGCCATTGAAGCACACCGAAGAGCCAAACCGTATTGCATGGGAACCTTGTTTTGGCAATTAAATGATTGTTGGCCAGTAACTTCGTGGAGTTCGGTAGATTATTTTGGAAATTGGAAAGCATTTCACTATCAAGCGAAACGTAGTTTTGAAAACGTTTTGATTTCTGTTAACGAAGAAGATAATCAATATAAAATTTATGTTGCAAATGATGAATTTAATTTGGGAAAAGAGAAATTAGAATTACAGCTTATCGATTTTGATGGAAAAGTATTGTGGGATAAAGTTTCTGAAATTCAAATAGAAGCTAATACAAACAATGTCTGTTTTCAGATTGATAAGAAGGAATTTGAAAAATTTAATTTAAATAAAGCAGTTTTAAGTTTGAAAATGAATTCAACAACAACTAATTATTTTTTTGTAAAACAGAAAAATTTATTACTTGAAAAACCTTCAATCCAGATTAAAAAAATCGATGAACAAAGTATAGAAATTTCGACAAATAAGTTGGTTAAAAATGTGTTTTTATCTTCTGAAAGCGAAACTTTTTTTAGCGACAACTATTTCGATTTATTACCCAATGAAACAAAAATCTTAAAAATATCAAAACCTATAAAAGATATTAAAGTGATGAGTTTGTATGATACTATGAGATAGAATCTTAAATAATAAAAGCCTTGATTCATCAAGGCTTTATTATTTTAAAATAAACCGTTTATCTCGGCATCAATTTTATTGATAATAGTTCCTAAATCTTCAGGTTTGTCAACAAAATTTATATTGTCTACATCGATAATTAGAAGTTTTCCTTTGTTATAAGTCTGAATCCAAGCTTCATAACGTTCGTTTAATCGGCTTAAATAATCAATAGAAATAGTATTTTCGTATTCGCGGCCACGTTTGTGAATCTGTCCAACTAAATTAGGAATCGAACTTCTTAAATAAATCAATAAATCAGGAGGACCTACAAGATTTTCCATCAGCTCAAATAATGAAGCATAATTTTCAAAATCACGATTGCTCATTAATCCCATAGCATGAAGGTTAGGAGCAAAAATATGAGCATCTTCATATATGGTTCTGTCCTGAATTATTTTTTTGCCACTTTCACGAATTTTTAAAATTTGGCGAAAACGACTATTCAAGAAATAAATTTGAAGGTTAAAACTCCAACGATCCATTGTGTGGTAAAAATCGTCCAGATACGGATTCTCATCTACATCCTCAAAGTGTGGTTCCCATTTAAAATGTTTCGATAAAAGCCTAGTTAATGTTGTTTTTCCAGCTCCAATATTTCCTGCTATCGCTATGTGCATTACGGTAAATTAATTTTATAATTGGTAATTCCTTCAGTGGTAAAAATAGCTAAATTTTGGTTTTTGTACTCAAAACTTTTAAAGCTTTTTTCAATATTGTCAACAGGAACTATTTTATCTTTTTCTAAATCATAAATAACGAGTTTTTCTTTGTTTTTTAACAGAATTAATTTCTCATCCACAATAAAAATAGACTCGTAAGCAGGAAGTGTTTTTATGATTTTTTTATTTCCAAAGATATTACAGCTATAAAAATTGTTGTCTTGGTCAATCCAATAAAAATAATTGAAGTCAGAACTGTAATTTTTAATCCCTTTTTCGAAAACTAGACCTATGGTTTGATAAGTATTTTTTAAATAATTGAATAATCCAAGTTGTTGAGAAACGGAATTGAAAACCCAAAGATTATTTTGTGAAGCACTTCCAATTGCAGTGGCTACTATGTTATTCGTATTTTCAGAAAAGTTTAGTTTTTGAACTTCATTCAATTGACTGTCCAATGCTATGACAGTATTAAATCCTTCATAAAACAAAATAACCCTTAGGGGATTTTGAATGTCAACTTTAGTGATTTTCCCTAATGAAGGATTCTTATATTGTAAAAACTCATTTTTTTTCTTCTTGAAAAGAACATTGTTTTTAATGAAGTATTGAAAACCCATCGAATCCTCACCTATAAATTCATCAGCTTGAACAAACTGCTGATTCATTTGCGAAGCAACAGGGTTTGTGTACTGTGCGCGTGATAAAGCAGAAAAGAATAATAAAACAAATGCTAATTTTTTCATAAAAGCTAATTTACGATTAAACTTTCAATCAAATTTAATGTCCTAATGGTTATTTAACAAACCTTTAGTAACAAAAAACGAATTCATTCGTCATATTTGTTATATTAAATCATTAATCATGAAAAGAATAATTTTTACAGTATCTACTATATTAATTTCAGCTTTCTCCTTTGCACAAGATTTTCAAGGAATGGCAGTTTACGAATCTAAAACCAGTACTGCCGATTTTAAAAGCAGAATGGAGGAAAATAAAGACATAACTCCTGAGATGAAAAAAATGATTGAGGAAAGAATGAAAAGTGTTTTCGAAAAAACATTCTTCCTTAACTTCGATAAGTCAGCTTCAATCTATAAAGAAGAAGAAAAACTTGAAGCTCCTGGAACTCAGGGAGGAGGTTTTCGTATGATGGGTTCCATGATGGGAGGCGGAGGAACTCATTATAAAAATATTAAGGATAAAACTTTTGCAATCGATAAAGAAATGATGGGTAAGGAGTTTTTAATTCAAGATACATTGCCAAATTTGAAATGGAAATTAAGTCAGGAAACCAAACAAATTGGAGATTACTTGTGTTTCAAAGCAACTACTACTCAAAAGGCAACAAAATCTGATTTTAGAAACTTCAGAATGAGAAAGCCAGAAGAAAACAAAGATAAAAAACCAACAACAGATATAATGAAAGAAGGAGAACTTCCCAAAGAAATTGAAGTAGTCGCTTGGTATACTCCAGAAATTCCGGTAAGTACTGGTCCTGAAAACTATCAAGGTTTGCCAGGCCTTATTTTAGAAGTAAGTGCAGGAAAAACAACTATCCTTTGTTCTAAAGTTGTAATGAATGTAAAGGACAAAAAGGAAATTAAAGCTCCGTCTAAAGGAAAAGTAGTTACACAAAAAGAGTACGACGAAATCGTTACCAAAAAAATGGAAGAATTGAGAGAAATGAATCAAGGGAGAGGTGGTAATGGTGGCATGCAAATGAGAATTGGGGGTTAATTTTTAAACTATAAAATAATAATAAGGAATCTCTTATGAGGTTCCTTTTTTTGAAAATATGAAAAACATTACATTACTACTATTATTTGTCACAACATTTTCATTTGCCCAAAATGTAAAATTTGATGGAATTGTGAAAGATACAACTGGAGTCGCGCTTGAAATGGCAAATGTTATGGCCGTAAACCAGCAAACTAAAGCGGTTGATTCAACTTACAATGTAAGATTCACTTTTTTAGGGTTGAAAACCAAAAATATCTCTATTAATACCACAACAGAAAATATAAATAGAAATATCACTTTATCAGCTGATGCAACTGAATTAGCAACTGTTGAAGTCGTAAGAGAAATGCCTGTTTCTGTAAAAGGTGATACAATTATTTATAATGCTGATTCTTTTAAAAATGGTACCGAAAGAAAACTAGAAGATGTACTCAAAAAACTCCCGGGCGTTGAGGTGAATAAAGATGGTGAAATTGAAGTAGAAGGGAAAAAGGTGCAAAAAGTAATGGTTGAAGGAAAAGATTTCTTTGATGGTGACACAAAAATTGCTACAAAAAATATTCCTGCAGATGCCTTAGATAAAATCCAAGTACTTCGTAATTATAATGAAGTTACTAACTTGAAAGGACTTGAAAACAATGAAGAAAATGTTGCACTTAATATTAAATTAAAAGAAGGAAAGAAGAATTTTTGGTTTGGAGATATTACGGCTGGTGTTGGAGTTGGTCATAAAGAAGATAGGCATATAATTAATCCAAAACTTTTTTATTACAATCCTAAATACAGTATTAATGTAGTTGGGAATTTGAATAATATTGGAGAATTACCATTAACAATGCAGGATTACTTCAAATTTACGGGAGGATTTAAAAATATGATGCGTAAAGGCGGTACTAATTTTAATGTTTCTTCAAATGATCTAGGAATTCTTGGGTTGCGAAATAATAAAGCAAAAGAAATCGATACAAAATTTGGAGCAGCTAATTTTAGTTACAACCCATCGAAAGCTTGGACATTAAGTGGCTTTGGAATATTTTCCTCTAATGAATCACAAATAGAGACTAATTCAATTACCACAGGATTGCCTAATAATATTACCGAAACCAGAAAAGATTTGGCAACACAACGTACAGATCTTGGATTATTTAAATTGAGTTCAAGCTATGTGCCTTCAACAAAACTGCATTTCGATTATGATGCTTTATTAAAGTTGTCTGATCAAAAAGAAACTACTTCTGTTTTTTCAAATCTTTTAAATGATATTTATACAGATAAAAAGCAACAACCATTGTCATTTAATCAAAACCTGAATTATTACTACACATTAAATGAGAAGAATGTATTTGCTTTTGAAACACAACATTTATATCAAGCAGAAGATCCATTTTATAATGCAAATTTGGATCAAGTGCCAATTTTTGCAAATCTTTTAACTGGATATAATATTTTTCAAGATAGAAATAACATCACTCAAAATAGATTTGTAAAAACCAATAAGCTAGATGTGAAAGGTGATTATTATTATATGCTTACACCAAAAAGTAATTTAAATGTTACAATTGGTAATACATATTCGTATCAAAACTTTGACTCAAGTATTTTCCAAATTTTAGACAATCAATCAGAAAACAATTTAACTGCTGCTAAAAACAACAATGATGTGAATTATAGTTTTAATGATGTTTTTCTGGGTCTGCATTATAAGTTTTTGACTGGAAAGTTTACTTTTAATCCTGGTTTTTCAGTACATAATTATCAAACAAATGATGACCAATTAAATACTTCTAATAAAAATTCATTTAATAGAATCTTGCCAGATTTTTACGCTTTATGGCAATTGAAAAAATCAGAAACACTAACATATAATTTCTCTTTAGCCAACAATTTTACAGACATAACTAAGTTGGCTCAAGGATATGTTTTTTCAAACTATAGTAGTCTTTTTAGCGGAAATAGAAATCTTGAAAACTCTTTGTCACAAGTACATTCTTTGCGATATTTTAAATACAACATGTTTAATTTTGAGAATATCTTTGCCAACGTGACTTATACGAAACAAGTAGAGGCCATAAAAAATAGAGCTTTATTAATTGGTCCAAATAGAGTTTCTTCTGCAGTAAATATCAATTCTAATTTTGCAGATCAAACACTTTCTGGAGCAGCCAATTATGGACGTTCTTTTTTAAGATATTATAAAGCCTCGTTTGGGTTAAGTTTAAATTGGAGTGAATTCAATAATATTAGAGTGGCTCAAGACGATTCAGAATCTATTCAAATGACTAAGTCTTTTGCTCAGAATTATAATTTAAGATTTTCAACTAATTTTAAACAAGCACCTAATTTGGAATTAGCTTATAGCTATTCGGTTAATGATAATTTTAGTGATGTTTTTTATACAGATAGCCCATCGGTGAAGTTAGAATACTTTTTTTGGGATGCTTTCTCTTTTACATCTGAGTATAGTTATTTCAATAATAGAAATAAATCAAATACTTCTAAAAATCAGTATGATTTCTTGACAGCGAATATAATGTATCAAAAAAAGGATAGTAAATGGGAATGGAAATTGTCAGGAACCAATTTGCTTAACACAACTTCTTTAAATGATAGTAGCTTTGATCAGCTGGGAGGACAAAGTAGTTTTTCGGCATATTCAGTCCAGCCAAGATATGTCATACTTAGTTTGAAGTATGCATTATAAAAAGCCCCGCGATAGCGGGGCTTTTCCTTTTAAAAACAAAAAACAAATAATAAATGAATTATTATAAGCTATATTTTAAACCAATATTAATTCCTAAAGTTCCAAAGTTATAAGAAGTTTTTGGACCTTGTGATGGTTGATTAGGGTTTGATGAATTTAAATTTGGATTGTCAGAGTATTCATATTCTCTTTCATTGATGTCTAAAGTTGACATTTGGTCAACACCGTTTTCAGTGAATTTAGTTAATTTCCCTTTTTCAGGTGCGTATGATAAATTATTCATGTTTAACTCTCCAAAAAGTGAAAGATTAGATGTTAGTCCAAAATTAATTCCAAGTCCTGCATGAAAACCAAAAGCAATACCTCCTTTTGCTTCAGCTTTTGCCTCATATGTACTACCACCTCCAGTATTGGTATATTCTTCAAATATTTTTCCAGAACCAATTATAGCTCCAAATTTCGCATAAGGATTAACTTTTGAATAACCAGCTGATAAAATAAATGCCGGTTTGATTTGTATCATTTTAGAGTAAAGTTTTTGAATTGTTTCTTCTCCAGAAGTTTCTCTATGCTTTGCTTCCGTTTTACTTCCAATTAAATAGTCAACTTCTAATTCAGCACCAAAACGATCGTTAAACATATAGCCAAATGTTCCACCAAAATTTAGTCCTTTACCCAAGTTTACATCTATAACTTCATATTGATCATCTCCAGTAGTTTCGGTGATATTCCAAAATGGAGTTGATGAGGCAACTAAAATAGGTGTTTCATACATACTGTGTTGTGAATTGCTAATAGCAAAATTATAACCACCATTAACTTTAAAGTAGATTCCTTTTCCTGAAGGCACATCTTGGGCGAAAATACTTTGAGAAGACAAAGTCGCAATCGCTACTATACATAACATTAACTTTTTCATTTTTAGCTTGTTTTTTTAAAATTTTAGGCAAAAATATCTTTTAAAATGAGAGTTAAAAATTTGAAATAAAAAAAACCGACATAAAGCCGGTTTTAATCGATTAAGTGTTTTTTCTTATAAGTTGAAAGCTACTTTTACTTGGTCAACATAGTCTAATTTTTCCCAAGTAAATAATTCTACAGTAACAGATTTTTCATTTCCATTTGGAGATTTGAAAGTCTTAGTAACTGTTTCTGGTTTACGTCCCATGTGTCCGTAAGCAGCAGTTTCACTATAAATAGGGTTTCTTAGTTTTAATCTTTGTTCGATGAAATAAGGTCTCATGTCAAAAATTTCTTCAACCTTTTTAGCGATTTCGCCATCAGTTAGATTAAGTTTAGAAGTTCCATAAGTATTGATGTAAATTCCCATAGGTTTTGCAACTCCAATAGCATATGATACTTGAACTAAAATCTCGTCAGCAACACCAGCCGCCACTAAGTTTTTAGCAATATGGCGTGTTGCATAAGCAGCAGAACGGTCTACTTTTGAAGGATCTTTTCCTGAGAAAGCGCCACCACCGTGAGCACCTTTACCACCATAAGTATCAACGATAATTTTTCTTAAACCAGTATCTCCGTGAGGTCCTCCAATAACGAATTTTCCTGTTGGGTTAATGTGGTACTGAATTTTATCGTTGAATAAATGAGCGTATTGAGGATATTTAGCGATGATTCTAGGAATTAATATTTCGATAATATCTTTTTTGATTTTAGCTAACATTTCAGCTTCAGGACCAAAATCATCGTGCTGAGTTGAAATTACAATAGCATCGATACGAACTGGTTTGTTATTGTTATCGTATTCTAAAGTTACTTGCGATTTTGCATCAGGGCGTAAATATGTAATAGCCGAATTTTCTCTTCTTAAAGCAGCTAATTCTTGCAATAATTTGTGAGATAAATCTAAAGCTAATGGCATGTAATCTGCTGTTTCATTAGTTGCATAACCAAACATCATCCCTTGGTCACCAGCTCCTTGCTCTTCTTTACTTGCTCTGTCAACCCCTTGGTTAATATCTTGAGATTGTTCGTGAATTGCTGATAAAACACCACATGAATTTGCTTCAAACATGTATTCGCTTTTCGTGTAACCAATTTTTTTAATTACTTCACGAGCAATGCTTTGTACATCAAGGTATGTTTTAGATTTAACCTCTCCGGCTAAAACCACCTGACCAGTAGTAACTAAAGTTTCACAAGCTACTTTAGACTCTGGATCGAATGCTAAAAAGTTATCAATTAACGCATCAGAAATTTGATCAGCCACTTTGTCTGGATGTCCTTCACTTACAGATTCTGACGTAAATAAATATGCCATAATAAAATTATTTTTTAATTAATTTTAGTGAAGATAAAAAAAATAAGATTGCAGAGAAAGGGCTAAAGAGGTTTTCTGCTTTAGCATTTTTTATTGAGGTTGCAATCAGTACAAATTTTTCCTCACGATTTTCGAGTGCAAATGTATGAAACGAAATTGAATTCCAAATTATTCTTAACTTTTTTTTGATAAATTATAAAATCTAGAAATTTCTAAATACGTAGTATTTAAATATAACTTAACAAAGAAATTATGTTAAAATTCATCTTTTTGTTTGGTCAATTCAGAATTACTTCTAAACTTTGCAACATCAAAATAGAAGAAAAAATGAATTCAATTAAGCGATATATGTGTATTACAATGTGTGGAAATATTCTGCAGAGGAATACTGTTGCTTAATTTTGAATGAATCAAAAAAATATATAGCAAAAGCCTCTGCAACAGCAGAGGCTTTTTTTATTAACACTAAAACCAACGAAACTTAAATTTAAATTATCAGATTACAGAAAGAATGAAAACCAAGGCAACAAATAATATCAAAAATATTTCAATGATGATGTGCATGTGTACGTGTATTACTCGTATGTATCACATTGATAGTCGTTGCCAAAAGTGGAATAGTTAATATCTAGTTATAGTTCAAAACTGCGGGTCCTTTTGGTAAACAATCCAAAAGGACTTTTTTTATGCTATTTATTTCAGGAAAAAGTAATTACAAATTCAAAAAAAATTTAAGCCATGTTAGGAGTTAAAAACAATCTAAAAAGAAAAAAAGGAAAAGTATTCGATTCACTCAAATTAGCACAGAATGCTAGTGAATTAAAAAATGATTTGAAAGTAACTATTGCAGAAAGATTGTTGGTTCAAATCAATTCGGGAGAAAACGAAATATTATTCATATAAAATCAAGAATTATGAGCAATAAGCTAATAAGCATATCAGGATATTCAGGGAATGGTAACCAGTTTTTAGTGAAATCATCACAAATCAGTTTAGGGATAAGTAATTCTTTAGCAGGTGAAGAAGACAAAATTCCGTCTCCAGCAGAATATTTACTTGCTGGATTTGCAGGTAGTATTAATGCAGTAGGGAAGTTGGTTGCTATAGAGCTGGGAGTTGAGTTAAAATCTCTTGAAGTACAAGTTTCAGGAGAATTAGAA
>CBFHBH010000045.1:0-10669 GCA_965653735.1 uncultured Flavobacterium sp.
TTTTTGACTACTCCATTCTTAGGGTTAATGTATTACTTCATTCCAAAAGCTGCTAATCGCCCAGTATATTCATATCGATTATCGATTATTCACTTTTGGTCGTTGATTTTCCTATATATCTGGGCAGGTCCTCACCACTTATTATACACCGCTTTACCAGATTGGGCACAAAATTTAGGAGTTGTTTTCTCTGTAATGTTAATAGCACCTTCTTGGGGAGGTATGATCAACGGATTATTGACATTACGCGGCGTTTGGGACAAAGTAAGAACCGAACCAATCTTAAAATTCTTTGTAGTAGCGATTACCGGTTATGGTATGGCTACATTTGAAGGACCAATGCTTTCTCTGAAAAATGTAAATGCCATCGCGCACTTTACTGATTGGATTGTAGCACACGTGCACGTTGGCGCTTTAGCTTGGAACGGGTTTATGACTTTCGGTATGATTTATTGGTTAGTGCCGAGAATGACTAAAACCGAATTATACTCTAAAAAGTTAGCCAATTTTCACTTTTGGATTGGAACTTTAGGAATTATTTTATACGCTTTACCAATGTATGTTGCGGGATTTGTGCAAGCACAAATGTGGAAACAATTTAATCCTGATGGTTCGTTAGTATACGGAAATTTCCTTGAAACTGTAAAAGAAATTATGCCAATGTACGCGATGCGTGCAGTGGGAGGAACTATGTTCATTATTGGTATGTTAGTATTGGTATACAATATCATTATGACTGTTAAAAACGGAAAACCTGTCGAAGACGAATTAGCAGAAGCTCCAGCATTAGCGAAAATCACTCCAAACCGAATGAAAGGGGAGAAATTCCACGGATGGTTAGAAAGAAAACCAATCCAGTTGACAGTTTTAGCAACAATTGCAATCTTAATTGGTGGAATTATCCAGATTGTGCCAACATTGGTAGTAAAATCAAACATTCCAACCATTACAAGTGTAAAACCATATACACCGCTCGAATTAGAAGGTCGTGATTTATATATTCGTGAAGGTTGCGTAGGCTGTCATTCACAAATGATTAGACCTTTCCGTTCTGAAGTGTCAAGATATGGAGAATATTCAAAATCAGGTGAATATGTATATGATCATCCGTTCTTATGGGGTTCAAAAAGAACTGGTCCTGATTTAATGCGTGTGGGTGGAAAATATAACGACAACTGGCATTTCAATCACTTATGGGATCCGCAAAGTACGTCAGCAGGTTCAATCATGCCAGGATATAAATGGTTATTCGATAACAAATCGATGGATTATTCAAAAACAGAAGATAAAATGCGTGTGATGGTAAAATTAGGTGTGCCTTATACTGTTGAAGACATTGCAAATGCTAAGAAAAGTATTTCATCTCAATCAACTAAAATTGAAGAAAACCTTAAAAACGATCCCGATTTCGTAAAGAGTTATGAGCAAAGTATGAAAAATGCTAAAGCAAGAGGTGAAGAATTTGTTCCAATGAAAGACAGAGAGATTACAGCTTTAATTGCTTATTTGCAGCGTTTAGGAACTGATATCAAAGTAAAACAAGTACAATAATTTAAAAGCACAAGTCATGTTAAAATTTATAAAACACAATTTGGAAACCATCTCAGGGATTGAGATTTATCCAATCATATCGTTACTAATTTTCTTCTTGTTCTTTGTTGGCTTGTACGCATGGGTGTTTACCTACAAAAAAGAGAAAATTACTGAGATGAGTAATATTCCGTTTAGTAATGACAATACTGTTGAACGATAAAATCGAAAATTATGAAAAAGTTTTTTCCAATATATGTTCGAATTCCGGTATTATTTACTTTGTTTTTTTTAGCCATTGAATTCTTTATCGATTCTGGAGATCGTCCAGCTTTTATAAAATATCCAATAATAATATTCATATTGTTTTTGTTTCTTATCATTTTGATAGCTATGGAATTAATGGTGGCAGCAACAAATAATATTGTTGATAATTTATTGTCTGAAGAACAAAGAAGACAAAAAGAAATTGAGGACGAGCTACCGTTTACCGAAACACCATTTTATAAAAATCTGATGCAAAAATTAACTCGTTCACGTAAAATTGAGGATGAAGGTGAATTGCTTTTACATCATGATTACGATGGAATTAAAGAGTTAGACAATGTATTACCGCCATGGTGGGTGTATTTGTTTTATGCTTGTATTGCATTCGCTTTTATCTACTTAATTCGTTTCCATATTTTAGGTCATGATGATCAAAAGATGGAATTTGAAAAAGAAATGGCAGAAGCAAAAATTGCAGTAGAAGAATACAAAAAAACGGCTCCCGATTTAATGGATAAAGAAAAAGTGACTTTACTAACTGATGCTTCAGAATTGGCTGCTGGTAAAACCATTTTCGAATCCAATTGTGTGGCTTGCCATAGAGCAGATGCAGGAGGAGCAATTGGACCAAACTTAACAGATAATCAATGGATTAATGGAGGCGGGATCAAAAATGTATTCAATACCATTATGGAAGGTGGACGTGCAGGAAAAGGTATGATTTCATGGAAAGATCAAATTAAACCTAGTGATATACAAAAAGTTGCTAGTTATGTTTTGAGTCTTCAAGGAACTAATCCAAAAGACGGGAAAGCACCAGAAGGAGAAGTTTGGGCTGATGAAAATGCTCCAAAGCAAAACAATGCAAAAACTGTAATAGATTCAACAAAATCAGCCGCTCCAGCAACGGCAGTAAAATAAAAAAGCATGTCGAGTATACCTGATGATAGTTTTAGAGATACCATTGCAACCATAGATAAGGAAGGTAAGCGTGCATGGATTTTTCCTAAAATTCCAAAAGGAAAATTATATGAAAGAAGAAAGTTACTGAGTTATTTTTTACTGGCCTTTCTGTTTTCGGCGCCTTTTATCAAAATTAACGGAAATCAGTTCTTATTGTTTAATATTTTAGAAAGAAAGTTCTCGATTTTCGGATTTCCATTCTGGCCACAGGATTTTCATTTAGTGGTAATTTCGATGATTATCGGAGTTGTTGGTTTGGCATTGTTTACTGTCGCTTTCGGACGTATTTTCTGCGGCTGGTTTTGTCCACAAACAATTTTCATGGAAATGCTTTTCAGAAGAATCGAATTCTGGATTGAAGGTGATCGTGGCGCTCAGTTAAAACTGAACAAGCAAGAATGGAATGCTGAAAAAATTAGGAAGAAAGCAACAAAATGGTTTCTGTTTTTCATTGCTTCTTTTGTAATTGCCAATGTTTTTTTAGCCTATTTAGTAGGAAGTGATCAAGTGCTGGACATGGTGCGTCAAGGACCATTTTATAATGTAAATACGCTCATTGCTTTATTGATTTTTACAGCAGTTTTCTTTTTTGTCTACGCATGGTTTCGCGAGCAGGTGTGTATCATCGCTTGTCCTTACGGAAGAATGCAAGGTGTTCTTCTTGATAATAAAACTATAAATGTTGCTTATGATCATGTGCGAGGAGAAGGAGAATCTGGAAGAGCAAAATTTAAGAAAAATGAAGACAGAAAATTGCTCGGAAAAGGTGATTGTATCGATTGTCATCAATGTGTAAATGTTTGTCCAACTGGTATTGATATTAGAAATGGTGTTCAGTTGGAATGTATAAACTGTACAGCTTGTATTGACGAATGTGACCTTATCATGGAAAGTGTGAATCTACCTAAAGGATTGATTCGCTACGCTTCCGAAAATGAAATTGTGAAGAAGGAAAAATTCGTTTTTACAACCAGAATGAAAGGATATGCAGCGGTTTTAGCAATTTTAATTGGTGTTTTAGTTGGAATGTTGTTTTTAAGAAACGACGTAGAAGCTACAGTTTTACGACTTCCTGGGCAATTGTTGCAGCATAAAGGAGAAAATATTAGTAATGTGTATACGTATAAAATTGTAAACAAAACAGTTCGCGATTTTGACAACATCCATTTCAAATTAGCCACTCCAAAAGGGGAAATAAAAATGGTTGGTAAAGACAATTTTAAAATTGCAAAAGAAGCTATGGCACAAGGAACCCTGTTTGTAGAGATTCATCCAGCTTTCTTAAAAGGAGATAAAACAAAAATTACCATTGAAGTGTATAATAATAAAGAACTTCTAGAAACCACAACGACGAATTTTTTGGGACCAAGGAGTTTTGATTAATTGTAAAGAAGATAGATAATAGACTAAAAGATGATAGACAAAAAAAGATATAAGGAGTAGGAGATAATGAATCAAGAAACAATAAAATCTATTATCTATATGTCTTTTACCCATTATCCAAATAAAAAGAAAAAATTATGAAAATAAATTGGGGAACAGGAGTTGTTATTGCTTTCGGACTGTTTATGACATTTATTTTGTACTTCGTGTTTAAAGTACAATCAGATTCGCAGTATGATCACGAAATGGTGACTGAAGAATATTATAAAAAAGAATTAAACTTTCAGCAACAACTCGATAAGTCGCAACGCGCATACGATTTAAAAGAAAAACTAGCAATTACAACTCGAAACGACGGATTACAAATTAGTTTTCCAAAATCGTTTGACTATACTAAAATTAAAGGTAAAGTGTCCTTTTACAGACCGTCCAACCAGAAACTGGATTTTGAGATCCCCATCTCGTTATCCAATTCAAATTTGCTCGTACCTAAAACAGATTTGGTGGGCGGTCGTTGGGACATTACTATCGATTGGGAATACAATGGTGTTGGATATTTAAATAAGCAACAAGTGAATTTATAAAATAGAGAATAGATGAGAGAAGAAGAGATAATAGATTTATTAGTTAATAGTATTTTATCTATACATCTATACTCTATTTCTCTAAAAAAATAAGATGTTATACTCAGGATTCATATTAGGTTTAATTAGCAGTTTGCATTGCATTGGAATGTGTGGTCCCATCGCTATGATGTTACCTCTTGATCATCAAAATTCTGCTAAAAAAACGCTACAACTTTTAACGTATCACAGTGGAAGGGTAGCAGCTTATATGACTTTCGGTTTGGTTTTTGGTTTGTTAGGGAGAGGGCTTTTTCTGGCTGGAATGCAACAGCAGTTGTCTGTTGTCATTGGCATTTTGATGATTGCATTCGTATTGGTTCCAGAGAAAGTTCTCGCCCAATATAATTTTTCTAAATCACTGTACCGATTGATTTCAAAAGTAAAAACGGCTCTAGGAAATCAATTCAAAAAAAGAAGTTATAAAGCTTTGTTCACTATTGGTTTATTAAACGGATTTTTACCTTGCGGATTAGTGTATGTAGCTTTATTTGGTGCCATTGCCATGCAAAACGAACTATTAGGAATTGGATATATGTTTCTTTATGGATTAGGCACCATACCTATGATGAGTGCTGTCGTCTACGCTTCTAATTTTGTAACTGTTCCAATGCGCAATAGAGTACAAAAAATTATTCCTATAGTTGCCATAGCGATAGGAACTATGTTTATTTTACGTGGCTTAGGATTGGATATACCATTTGTCTCACCAAGTAATGTGAGTTTGTTTGTGCAAAACACACCGCATTGCCGATAATTTATGTTCATTTTATTTGCTTATCCAAAGGAAACGAACCAAAAGAAAGGACGCTTTTGTGAGGTATTTCCGATTTCATCGGAACCGAAATTTGAAAGCTAAAATTTCTACAAGGATTCGAAAATTAATTTGACCGTTGAGGATTCAAAACTTAACTTTTTGATTCTTTTGTGTCAAGACAAAAGAATATATATAACTAATTAACAATTTTAATACTATGGAAAGACACAATTTATTGAACGAATTCCCTGAATTTCAAACAAAAATTCATGACTTAAAAACAACAGATAATCACTTTAAAAAACTATTCGATGAATACCACGAAGTGGAACACGAAATTCACAAATACAACTCAGGTGCAGAAGCAACTTCAGACGAGCATCTGCACGAGCTGAAAGCCAAGTTACTATTTTTAAAAGATGAAATCTTCTCGATGTTGAAGAATTAAAAAAAGTCCACTCAATTAGTGGGCTTTTTTTTGATGTTATCAAGTTATAAATGACTTTTTATAAAGCACAACACACTGTGATAATTTATATTTGAATTTTAACTTCATCTATAATATGCTTCCAATTTTCTTTTTCAAAAGGGGCATTATGTTCACCATTTTTTATAGGATATATCTTTTTTGACTGAGTAATTGCGTTTTCGTATAGGTTAACTCCCATAGAATATGGAAGAACTTTGTCGCTTGTACCTTGCATAATAACTAAGTTTCCTTTAAACTTTTTTATTTCTTCAGTATTCGAAATGTTTAATAAATGCTCTTCTGTTTTAAGTTTTAAAAATGGTCTAAACAAAACTTTTGGCCCTCTGGTAAATACTTTTTTCTGATACGCTAAAAGGGTTTTTGCATTCGAAAAAGGAGACAGTAAATATAAATTAGCAATGTTATTTTCGGTTGCTAACTTAGTGGCAAATACGCTTCCAAGAGAATAACCTATTACAAAATTTACTTTGCTTTCAATACGAAGAACTTCATTTAAAAAATATTTGTTGTCATTAAATTGAGTTTTAAATGATGGAGTGCCATCAGATTTTCCGTAACCACGATAATTTAATACATAAATTTTAGCATTTGTTTGTTTGGCCAAATCAATTAATTCGTTTGAAAAATTTGTAACTGTTGATGTATTGCCAAGAAAAAATAAACCGACTTTTTCAGTTTTTGGTGGTTCAAAAACAAAA
Organism: uncultured Flavobacterium sp.; assembly: GCA_965653735.1. Classification (GTDB taxonomy): domain Bacteria; phylum Bacteroidota; class Bacteroidia; order Flavobacteriales; family Flavobacteriaceae; genus Flavobacterium. Next base: position 6,712 of record CBFHBH010000045.1, read on the forward strand.
TACTCTAGATTTAATGTGTCTCGTTTTAAAAACTTTCTCCAAACAAAAACATTTTCGGCAGTGTATATTAATTCATTGTTGGTATCAATTATTGTTTTGTATGAGTTAAGAAGACTATCTTTTTTTGCTTCACTAAAATCAGACCTTTTAACACGTCTAATCATTCTGTCATAATTGTATTTTCCTTCTTTAAATACAGCACTTTCAACAATTTCAATTGTTTTACATGAAGCGAGTGTTAGTAGTAGAAACGCAGATAAAATTAACTTGTAGTTTCTTGTATTTTTGTGGTCTTTGGTTTTAGAATGCAACATTTATTATTTAGATATGAACTTATTTTAAATTAACTTTATTTATACTTTGTCCACCAATTTTCTTTTGTAGAAGATGTTGATGTAAAGCTTTCACCAATTGACGGTGTGATGTATTGCAAGCCTTCCTCGCTTGCATGCTTTATAAAATCTTCAACGGGTTCATACCAACTATGTTGATAAGAAAGACTAAATCCTGCCCAATGTATAGGCATGGCAATCTTAACTTTTGCCTCAAGAGCTGCTTGTACACATTCGTTAGGGAACAAATGTATTTGAGGCCAATCGTCGCAATACTGTCCGCATTCCATCATGGCAAAATCAAAAGGACCTAATCGCTCGCCAATTTCTTTGAAGTGATCTCCATATCCGCCATCACCACTAAACCAAATGTTTTCAGATTCTGTTTTGAAAACCCAGCCTCCCCATAAACATTTGGCTAGAGACGTAATTCCTCTTCCGGAAAAATGCCTTGTAGGAGTGAAAGTAATTTTAATATCGTTAAATGTTTTACTATCCCACCAATCAAACTCTTCAATATTTTTAGCATCAATGCTCCAGCTTACAAGATGTCGTTTAACACCAAGTGCTACAAAATACTGCTTAGTTTTTGTTTTTAGTTTTTGAATACTGGCTAAATCCAAATGGTCATAGTGATCGTGAGTCAATACCATCAAATCTATTTCTGGTAATTCGTCAATAATATTCAGCGTGCCTTCCGAAAAGCGTTTGGTCTTAGTTGGCGCAATTGGAGAGGCATTATCGCCAAGCATAGGATCGATAAGTATAGTTTTATTGTTTAATCGCATCAGTATTACCGAATGCCCGTACCAAATTATTTTTGCTTTTTCTGAAGGCTTTAGGAAATCTGTTTTATCGAATGGTTCAACAGCTAAGGGCATTTTAGGATAACCTTCCTTATTACCTCTTATTTGCTTGCACAACATGCCTGGAATTTTTTTCCAGTCAATGCCTGTTTGAGTTTCAATCAAGTTTTTGAACGAACCGTTTTTCCAGTTGGGCGACAATTGATACGTTGCTTTCCAGTGATCCGCTATTTTTCCTCCAAATTGTTTTGAACGCATTTTTTTAAATAAAGTTATTGAATTGGTTAATGCTTTAGTCAAATTTACAAAAAGATAGCTCTAGTTTTTTGCATAATATTTCAGTGAAGGTATCTATGTGAAAATGAAATTTTGTGTATGTAAAATGCTTATCTTTAATAAGTTAAAATTTAAAGTATGAATCCGAACAAAGCATTATGGGAAAAAGGGGATTTCACTAAAATTGCAGAAACCATGCGTGAAAGTGGTTCCGCATTAGTGGATACATTAGGCATCACAAAAGATACCTATCTTCTCGATTTAGGTTGTGGCGATGGAACAACTGCAATACCTGCGGCAAAACTAGCTTCAAAAGTTTTAGGAGTTGATATTGCACAAAATTTGGTAGATGCAGGAAATAAGCGTGTCAAAGAAGAAAATCTAAATAACATTTCCTTTCAGGAAGGAGATGCAACCAATTTATCTGATTTGAAAGACAATACATTCGATATGTCCATCAGTATTTTTGGTGCCATGTTTGCCCCAAAGCCTTTTGATGTTGCTAAAGAAATGGTTCGTGTTACCGCTCCCGGAGGAAAAATAGTCATGGGCAATTGGATACCAGGAGATTCTACCTTTGTAGCGCAACTTCTCAAAATATCTTCTGCCTATACACCGCCACCGCCAGAGGGTTTTGTGAGCCCTATGTTATGGGGTGTCGAGGATAATGTAATTGAACGTTTTGTTACTGCTGGAATAGCCAAAGAAAATATATCTTTTGACAGAAATACGTTTACATTTAGAGCAGCTTTTGCGCCCTCTGAATTCTTAACACGATTTAGATATTTTTATGGGCCTACCATGAATGCTTTTGATGCGGCGGAACAAAACGGTAAAGTGGCTAACTTGCAACAAGAACTGGAAGATTTATTTAAAGCACAAAACAAAGTGAATGGCAATGCTACTCAAATTGATGCTACTTTTTTGAGAGTGACAGTACAATGTTAAGTTCATTATTTTAATAATGATTATACTCGAACAAGTGAAAACTTAATTTAATCATCATAATCACTTCAAACTCCTGTATTCTAATGGTGTTTGTCCAGTTTTTAGTTTAAAGAGTTTGCTAAAATATTGTGGGTATTCAAAACCTAATGAATATGCTATTTCGCTAACTGAATTGTCAGAGTTAATTAGAACGTTTTTAGCTTCTTCAATTAAATAGTAATGAATGTGATCTTGTGCATTCATTCCAGTTTCTTTTTTGAGTAAGTCGCTTAAATAACTTGCTGATAAGTGAATGTTGTCAGCCAAATATTTTACAGTGGGTAAGCCAATTTCTTTGATTTTATTTGAATTAAAATAATTTTTTAATAAACTTTCAACTTGAGATATGGTGTTTGAATTACTGTTTTTTCGGGTAATAAATTGTCTTTCGTAGTAGCGTAAACAATAATTTAATAAAAGTTCTATATTCGTCACAATCAAGCTTTGACTGTGTTTGTCAATGTTTTCTTGTAATTCATTTTCAATTTTTTGGACACAGTCATATAAGGTTTGTTTTTCTTTATCTGATAAATGCAAGGCTTCTGAAGTTTCATATGAAAAATAAGTATACTCCTTCATCTTATTGCCTAATCCTGTACCACGTAAAAGATCAGGATGGAAAAATAAACCCCAACCCATCATGTCTTCTTTCTTTTCAATTTCACTGTCCATGGTAAGCACTTGTTTTGGTGCAATACAAATCAAACTACCTTCTTGAAAATCATATGATTGTCTTCCGTATCGTAGTTTATTTGCACAGTAGTTTTTAAACATAATAGAGTAGAAGTCAGCACTTATTCTAGTGCCGTCTTCTATGTATTCATCTGCTTTACTAAAATCGACAACAGCAACCAATGGATGATTGGTTTTACTTTTTACAAAGTTGTTAATGTCAGAGATGTTATGTAATTGAATTATTGGTTTCATGTTATACTTGACTCATTACTATTTTATCAAACAGTTTATCTCCTAAATAAATTCGCATCCAAACCATAGGTTTTGCCCACAAGCCAACTCTATATCTTGTTTTTGGTTTTCTTTTGGCTACAATTCTTGCTATAGTGTTAGCTATAACAGATGGTTTTGAGCCAGTTCCACTATCGTACATTTTTTCTGTTGCAGCGACAAGTTTCTTTGTAAGTGAAGCATAAACTCCATTAGAAGAGAATTTACTAATGTTTTTTAGCATTACATCCCCAAACTCTGTAACAATTACTCCTGGCTCTAAAACGACCACATTAATATTAAATTCCTTAAGCTCTAATCGCAAACAATCACTAAACCCCTCAACAGCGTGTTTACTTGCATGGTACCAAGCTCCCATAGGTGTGTACATTTTCCCTCCCATAGATGAGGTATTGATGATTGTTCCTGAGTTCGCTTTACGCATAAAAGGTACGACTTTTTGCGTAACGGCAGCAAGCCCAAATACATTTACCTCAAATTGTTGTCGAGCTTCATCGACTGGGACATCTTCAACGGCGCCAAACAGTCCATATCCTGCATTATTCCACAACACATCAATTTTACCTTCTTGTTTTATAATAATATCCACCA
>CBFHBH010000046.1:0-10655 GCA_965653735.1 uncultured Flavobacterium sp.
ATTTGTTGTCTACGAAGGTTTAGTTGACGTGCCAATGCAAATAAAAAGGTCAAGAATTGTTGCAGATAATAAAAAAATGCACAATGTTGAATTTAGTATAAAATCACAAAACATTCTTTTTCAAAACCCAATGCAAAATGTAAAGGTTATTCTTTTTCAAAACGGAAAATGGAACAACTGCATTGTAAATGTAAAACCACAGTTTACAATTGGCAACGATTTGATTTTTAAATATAATAAAGAAACTCAGTTTTTTGCAGGTAACGAATATTTATATTTTGACAATAAAGAAATTAGAGCCTCAACCAATTCTATATCTAAAGTAGACAGCAATAGTGGGCTTTACAATACTTTCCTTTATACAGATTCAGCAAGAAAAAACAAAGGGTATACTTTTTTCCCTGATGTGAACGGAAACTTTCAGCCTAGAAATTTAACTGCACAAAACAGTGATGTCGAAGCCGATTATACTTGGGTCTATTTTTCTCTTTTCGCTCCAGAATATCAAGCAAATTCAAACATCTACATCACAGGAATGTTCAACAACAACGCTCTGACTTCTGAAAACAAAATGGAATACAATACCGAGAAAGGTATTTTTCAAAAGGCAATTTTAATAAAACAAGGTTTCAATAATTACAATTACACCTTATTAGATAGCAAACACAACATCGATAGCGAAAATGCCATTGATGGAAATTACTATGAAACTGAAAACAATTATACTGCCTTAGTGTATTACAGAGCAAATGGTGAACGTTATGACAGAGTGATTGGAAAAGGAGACACAAACTCAACAAACATCACCAACTAAAATTTATGATTTCAATTAATATTTGTTTTCAATAAATTCATAACTTTGTGAAAATGTAGAAATTGTATTTTATGGTTACTCAAATTACAAGAGGCATTAAAATCTCAGTCATGACTACTTTTGAAGGCACTTACTTCAAAAACCATAAAATGCATTTTGCTTTCAGCTATCATATATCAATAGAAAACCATAGTAAAGATTCTGTTCAACTAATGGCTCGTCATTGGGAAATTTTCGATGCTCTTAACGAAATGGAAACTGTTGATGGCGAAGGAGTTATTGGGAAAAAACCAGTATTAAAACCAGGAGAGATTCACACTTACAGTTCAGGTTGTTTACTTTGCTCACCCCACGGAAGCATGAAAGGACATTTTGAAATGGTTAATTTCACCTCGACTCGATCTTTCAAAGTAATTGTTCCTACATTTAAATTAAACGCACCTTTTGCTTTAAACTAAGTAGCCAATCCAGCTATTCGTTTCAAGTTTTCTCACTAAAAGTTTTTTTTATAAGCCATTAAAAGAGCTTCTTTTGTCGCTTTTTAATACCAACAAAAAATATCATTTTAGTTACAAAAAGCTTTACACTACTATCTGGGCTAATCCAAAAAACCTTTGTACTTTTGTACTCGAAATCAACATCACAATTGTCTAATTTTCAAAATAAAAAAAATGCTTAAAGGATTTTTTAATATACCCAAAGCGGTAAACGAACCCGTAAAATCATACTTACCAGATTCTCCTGAAACAATAGCAGTACATAAAGCGTACAATGCAATGTGGAACGAAAAAATCGATGTTCCTCTATACATAGGAAGTGAAGAAATCAGAACAGGTAACACTCGTAACATGACTCCTCCTCACGATCACAAACACATTGTAGGAACATATCATTTAGCTGAAAAAGCACATATCGAAAAAGCTATTGCAAATGCTTTAGAAAGCCGCACAAAATGGGCTAATATGGCATGGGAGCAACGTGCAGCTATTTTCTTAAAAGCTGCTGAGTTAATCGCTGGTCCATACAGAGCGAAAATAAATGCTGCAACAATGATTGCGCAGTCAAAAACAATTCACCAAGCAGAAATTGATGCAGCTTGTGAGTTAATTGACTTCTTGCGTTTTAACGTAGAATTCATGACGCAAATTTATCAGGATCAACCTGGTTCAAATTCAGACATGTGGAATCGTGTAGAATATCGCCCGTTAGAAGGATTTGTTTACGCAATTACTCCATTCAACTTTACTGCAATTGCTGCTAATTTACCTGCAAGTGCTGCATTAATGGGTAATGTTGTGGTTTGGAAACCATCAGATAGTCAAGTTTTTTCAGCAAAAGTAATCATTGATGTATTCAAAGAAGCTGGTGTTCCAGACGGAGTTATCAATGTTGTTTTTGGTGACCCAGTTATGATTACTGACACTATTTTAGCATCTCCTGATTTTGCCGGAATTCACTATACAGGTTCTACATTCGTATTCAAAGAAATTTGGAAAAAAATTGGAGAAAACATTCACACATATAAAACTTATCCAAGAATTGTTGGAGAAACTGGAGGAAAAGACTTCATCTTAGTTCACCCATCTTCTAATGTAAAACAAGTAGTTGCTAATACAATTCGTGGTGCTTTCGAATTCCAAGGACAAAAATGTTCAGCAGCTTCAAGAGCTTATTTCCCTGCAAGCTTATGGCCTGCTATTAAAGAAGAAATGGGTAAAGAACTAGCCACAATTAAACAAGGCACACCTCAAAACTTCTCAAACTTTGTAACTGCAGTTATTCACGAAGGTTCATTTGACAAGTTAGCTAAATACATTGACCAAGCTAAAGCTGATGCTGATGCTGAAGTTATTTTTGGTGGTGGTTATGATAAATCAGTTGGGTATTTTGTTGAACCAACAGTTATCTTAACTTCAAATCCAAAATATACTACAATGGAAACCGAATTATTCGGACCTGTATTGACAATTTATGTTTATGAAGATAAAGATTGGGCTGATGTATTAAAATTAGTTGACTCAACTTCTGAGTATGCTTTAACAGGAGCTGTTTTCAGCCAAGATCGTTATGCAATAGAAGAAGCTACAATTGCATTACAAAACAGTGCAGGTAACTTCTACATTAACGACAAACCAACAGGAGCTGTTGTAGGTATGCAGCCATTTGGTGGTGCTAGAGCATCAGGAACTAATGACAAAGCTGGTTCTGCTCAAAACTTATTACGTTGGGTTTCTCCTAGAACAATTAAAGAGACTTTCGTAACTCCTACAGATTATAGATACCCATTCCTAGGATAAGAAACTAGAATTATGTTTTAAAAAAAGACCGCAGTTTTGCGGTCTTTTTATTTTTTACACATCAAAACAAAATCAAACAGATTAGTTAAGATTTTTTCATTGTTAAAATTTCCTTAAATTTATAACTAATTTCAGCCTGATCAAAACACATTATCATGAAAAAAATAATTACTCTCCTAGCTTTAAGTTTTTTTGGAATAGCTCAGTCCCAAACACCTATTGCTGGTTATTATAGCATCCCTAATTCCAGTTTTGGAATTATCGACCCCAATACAGTTCTTAATCAAACATCTGGTGCAAATCAAACTTGGAATTTTACCAATCTTGTCAAAATTGGACAATCAACAGATGTATATACAACTCCAACTGTTCAAGAAACAACAACCTATCCTGGTACTACTTCAACATTAACAATTAATAGTGTAGTTAACATTACAAATACAACTAATAATCTATTTACTAAGAATATTAGTAATCAAATTTCCATAACTGGAATAAAAGGAGTAGATTATGAAATAAATTACAATACAAACAATGCTTTATTAGGCACTTTCCCTTTAAGCTATGGATATAACAATGTAGATAATGTTGCTGGTTCTTTTGTTTATGACACAAACTCAGGAACCTTTACAGGAACAATAACAACAACTGTTGACGCTTATGGTACTTTGAACACAAACGACATAGGATTTGGTTCGTTTTCAGGAAATGTTACTCGTTTAAAAACTGTACAAAACTTAAATTTGAGTTCTGGCATTTTTACCAATATTGGAACTGCAACTCAAACAACATATAACTATTACAATTCTAGCAATGGTTACTTAGTTTTTAGATACTCAACTATAAATATAAATGTTCCTTTATTATCTCTTAACGAATCATCAACTTCAATAGAAAATTTTCAAACCGTTTTACTCAGCAGAGCAGAAAACGAATTGTATAGCTCTATTACAATATTTCCTAACCCCGTAAAATCTGAATTTAATATAAAAAATGTATCTGGAAATATTGAATATGTTCGTATTTTAGATTTTCAAGGAAAAGAAATTTTAAGAACTAAAGCATCAGAGAAAATCAACTTATCAAATTTAAGCAACGGGATCTACCTCGCTATTATTGAAACTGAAAAAGGAACAATCAATAAAAAAATAATAAAAGAGTAAAATAAAAAGTCCCGATAAACTCGGGACTTTTTTATAATGGTAAATACACTACTTTTTTTGTTTCGAAAAAATCTTCAGTAAAGAAATCTGAAATATTATACTGAATCGCTTCTGGGAAATCATTTAATTCTTCAGTCAAATCTCCTCCTTTCAAATACAAAATCCCGTTTGCTCTTTCAGAATGTGAATTGTTCTTTTTTGTTTTCCCTTTAACCCAACTTACAAAATCAGGCATATTAGTTACGGCACGACTCACAATAAAATCAAATTTATCATTAACCGTATTTGCTCTTTTTTGCTCCGCTTTTAGATTTTTCAAACCAATGCCTTGAGCAACTTCATTCACTACTTTTATCTTTTTAGCGATAATGTCAATCAAATAAAACTTAGTATCTGGAAAAAGAATCGCTAACGGAATACCTGGAAATCCCCCACCAGTTCCCACATCTAAAATAGTAGTACCCGGTTTGAATTCTTGAATTTTAGCAATAGCTAAAGAATGTAAAACGTGTTTTATGTATAATTCTTCAATATCCTTTCTTGAAATCACATTAATCTTGGCGTTCCAATCTTGATACAAAGCTTCTAATTTTGTAAACTGTTCAATTTGCTCTTCTAACAAATTAGGAAAATACTTTAGTATTTCTTCCATGGATAAAATTTTTCACAAAATTACACAATTTGAACAATAAAAATTTGTAAATATTACATTTGTCGCTTATAGCTGAAATTATGAATGTGAACGAACCAATTTTTTCGAGAACTGACTCAATGAAGTTTTTTAGAACTTTAAATTCTAGAGTCAATAACTATTTCAAAGAGAACAACATACAAAAAACAGGTAACTGGAAATTACATTTAAAAACAATAGTCATGTTTGCGTTGTTTTTAACACCATATTTTTTAATTCTTACGTTAGATTTACCATTTTGGGCACACTTATTATTGTCAATTGTAATAGGAGTTGGAATGGCTGGAGTAGGTATGAATGTAATGCACGATGGTAATCACGGATCATACTCTTCTAAACAATGGCTAAACAAAATGATGGGAGGAAGTATATATATTCTTGCAGGAAATGTATACAACTGGCAAGTACAACATAATGTATTACATCACACATACACAAATATTCCTGGTCATGACGAAGATTTAGAAGCAGGAAGAATTATGCGTTTTAGCAAACAAGCTGAATGGCGCCGTTTTCATAAATTTCAACATTATTATTCTGTTTTTCTTTATGGATTATTAACTTTCAACTGGGCTATAACTACAGATTTCCTTCAGATGAAACGTTATTTAAAACGTAAATTATCGTATGGTGAATTCAAAAGCCCTGCAATCCAATGGACTACTTTAGTAATTACAAAAGTTATTTACTTTTCAATTTGGTTAGTAATTCCAATGGTTTTAGGAATTGTATGGTGGGAAGTTCTTATTGGATTTGTAGTTATGCATTATACTGCGGGTGTAATTTTGAGTATAATTTTCCAATTAGCTCACGTAATCGAAGATACTGTTACTCCAGAACCATCTACTGAAGGTGAAATGGAAAACACTTGGGCAATTCACCAATTATTTACAACTGTAAATTTTGCACCAAAAAATTGGTTAATAAACTGGTATACTGGAGGATTAAATCATCAAATTGAGCACCACATCTTTCCTCATATTAGCCACATTCACTATGGAAAAATTGCTGAAATAGTAAAACAAACAGCAAAAGAATGTAACTTACCTTACTACGAATACAAAACAATGACTGCTGCCATAGCATCTCATTTCCGTCATTTAAAAGAATTAGGTCAAAAACCACAACTAGCATAAATAAACACACAACACAATTTAAAAACTAAAATGAGTACTATTTTATCGGAAAGAATTAACAATTTAGCTGTTTCACAAACTTTAGCTATGGCTGCTTTAGCCAGAGAATTAAAAGCGCAAGGAAAAGACATCATCAGTTTAAGTTTAGGAGAACCTGATTTTAACACTCCTGATTTTATTAAAGAAGCGGCTAAAAAAGCAATCGATGACAATTATTCTGCTTACCCTCCTGTTGAAGGTTATGCCGATTTAAAAGAAGCGATTTGCAACAAATTCAAGAGAGATAACAATTTAAATTATACGCCTGCTCAAATTGTAGTTTCTACAGGAGCAAAACAATCTTTATATAATGTTGCCCAAGTAATGCTAAATGATGGGGACGAAGTTATTCTTCCTGCGCCATACTGGGTTTCTTACTTTGAAATTATCAAGCTTTCTGGTGGAGTTCCAATTCCAGTAGAAACATCGGTAGCATCAAATTTCAAAATCACACCTGCGCAATTAGAAGCAGCAATCACACCAAAAACAAAAATGATGTGGTTCAGTTCTCCTTGTAACCCTTCAGGTTCTGTGTACAGCAAAGAAGAATTAGAAGCTTTGGCTGATGTATTAAAAAAACATCCAAATATTTACGTGGTTTCTGATGAAATCTACGAACATATTAATTACACAGGAAAATACTGCAGTATAGGTTCAATTCCAGGAATGGAAAACAACACAATTACTGTTAATGGTGTTGCAAAAGCATTTGCAATGACTGGATGGAGAATTGGTTATTTAGGTGCTCCTGAATTTATTGCAAAAGCTTGTATTAAAATGCAAGGCCAAGTAACTAGTGGTGCAAATTCTATTGCACAACGTGCAACTAAAGCTGCTGTCGAAGCTGCTCCTTCAGCAATTAAATATATGGTAGATGCTTTTGAAAGCAGAAGAGGAATTGTTTATCAGTTACTTTCTGAAATTCCAGGTTTCAAATTAACTATGCCAGAAGGTGCTTTCTATTTCTTCCCAGATGTTTCTGAATATTTTGGAAAAACATTAAGAGGGAAAGAAATTAAAGATGCCAATGATTTTGCTATGTACTTATTAGGTGAAGCCAATGTTGCAACAGTAACCGGCGATGCTTTTGGAAACCCTAACTGTATTCGTTTATCTTACGCAACCAGCGAAGAATTACTAAGAGAAGCTATAAAGAGAATCAAAGAAGCTTTATCTTAATACCATATCATGCCCTGAAAATTCAGGGCATTTTTATTTTACAAAAACCAAATGTTGGTTTAAGCACTCGAAACCAACATCTGCTGATTTCGAGAACCTCAATCAGCAATAAAAAACTAAACAACACAACAAATGCAAAAGAAAATACTATTATTAGGTTCAGGAGAATTAGGAAAAGAATTTGTTATCGCTGCACAACGTATTGGTCAATATGTCATTGCAGTTGATAGTTATGCAAACGCGCCAGCTATGCAGGTAGCTCATGAGTACGAAGTGATCAACATGCTTGATGGTACTGAATTAGACAGAATTGTAGCAAAACACAACCCTGATTTTATTGTTCCAGAAATAGAAGCTATTCGTACCGAACGTTTTTACGATTACGAAAAACAAGGCATTACTGTTGTCCCTTCGGCTAAAGCGGCAAACTTTACTATGAATAGAAAAGCGATTAGGGATTTAGCTGCCAAAGACTTGGGATTACGAACTGCAAATTATCGTTATGCTACAACACAAGAAGAACTTGAAAAAGCGGTAGCTGAAGTTGGTATTCCTTGTGTAGTTAAACCCTTAATGAGTTCGTCTGGAAAAGGACAATCGACAATAAAATCTGAAAGTGATATTGAAAAAGCATGGAATTATGCTGTAGAAGGTTCACGTGGTGATATCGTGGAGGTAATTGTAGAAGCTTTTGTGAACTTTCATTCAGAAATAACGTTATTAACAGTTACTCAAAACAATCATCCAACATTATTCTGTTCGCCAATTGGACACCGCCAAGAACGAGGTGATTACCAAGAAAGCTGGCAGCCAGCAAGAGTTTCGGAAAAGGACATTTTAGAAGCGCAAGATATGGCTCGAAAAGTTACTGAGGCTTTAGGCGGCGCTGGTCTTTTTGGAGTGGAATTTTTCTTGACTGATGAAGGAGTTTATTTTTCAGAGTTATCACCAAGACCTCATGATACAGGCATGGTAACGTTAGCCAAAACACAAAATTTCAACGAATTTGAATTGCATTTACGTGCTATTTTAAGCATTCCAATTGCTGAAATCACTCAAGAAAAAATTGGTGCCAGTGCTGTAATTTTAGCAACAGAGAATTCAAATAATCCAACGTTTGATGGTATCGAAAAAGTAGCGAGTTTATCCAAAACTGATTTTAGAATTTTTGGAAAACCTACTTCAAGACCCTATAGAAGAATGGGAGTTGTTTTAGTAAATGATTCGCTTGATACTCCTATTGAAGAAATTGTAGAAAAAGCTAAAAACACAGCCATTTTAGTAAAAGTGAACGCATAAAAAACCGAATTACTTCGTTGATAATGAAGTAATTTCCTTAAAAAGAATATCTTTTAATCAAAAAACGCAGCGATAATTCGTAACCTTATTTTTTTTTCGGAAATTTGCACTCATTTTTTCAGTAACATTCGAAAAATAAGTTTTTAGAAATGAAGAAGAAGATAGAAATTTTAGCTCCGGCAAAAGATTTATTAACTGGTATTGCAGCTATAAACGCTGGTGCTGATGCCGTTTATATAGGTGCTCCTAAATTTGGAGCGCGCTCAAATGCAAATAATTCAATAGAAGATGTTGCGGCATTGGTTCAATATGCTCATTTATATAATGTGCAGATTTTTGTAGTTATCAATACCATCATATATGACAATGAACTAGAAACTTGCCGCCAGTTAATCTGGAAATTATACGATATTGGTGTAGATGCGCTTATCATTCAAGACATGGGACTTTTGGAATTGGACTTACCTCCTATTGCCCTTCACGCCAGTACACAATCGAACAATCGTGACCCTAAAAAAATAAAATTCTTAGCCGATGCTGGAATCCAACGTGTGGTTCTAGCCCGTGAATTGAATTTACACCAAATCAAAGAAATCAGTGAAGCTACTGATGTGGAGCTAGAATTCTTCGTTACAGGAGCATTATGCGTTTCATTCAGCGGTAACTGTTATATGAGTGTGGCTAATGGAGAACGTTCTGCCAACAGAGGTTCTTGCGCACAAAACTGTCGTTTGCCTTACAACTTAATTGATGGAAATGGCGAAACTTTAATCAGAAACAGTCACTTACTTTCTATCAAAGATTTTGACGTTTCGGATCAAATTCCAAATTTAGTAGAAGCAGGTATTTGCTCTTTCAAAATTGAAGGTCGTTTAAAAGACATCGTTTATGTAAAAAACAATGTTTCTTTCTTAAGAAAAAAACTAGATGCTTTCTTAGCCGAAAACGGTGATAAATACATCAAATCTTCTTCTGGAACTTGTACGTATACTTTTGATTCTGAATTGACTCGTACTTTCAACCGTGGTTATACCGATTATTTTGTAAACGAAAGACATCAGTCGATTGGTTCATGGGAAAGTCCAAAATCAAAAGGACAATTCATTGGTAAATTAGTAGAAACTATTGGTAATTCCTATATCATTGAAAACGGAGAATTATTAAATAACGGCGACGGACTTTGCTACATCAACGAAAATAACGAAGCAGAAGGTATTTATGTAAACAAAGTCGAAAACGGCGTTGTTTATCCAAATGTATTAAAAGAAATTGCAAACGGAACTGAAATTTACCGCAACAACGATGCAGCATTCATCAAATTAGTTGAAAGAGAAGATAGTGCTGTTAGAAAAATAAGCACCTCTTTATTATTGAAAGAAAACGAAAATGGTTTTGAACTTACAGCTACTGATGAAGATGGTAATATAAGTACTGTTCAATTAGTTCATACAAAAGAAAGAACTAAAAACAACGAATCTATTGAGGAAAATTTCAAAGTGAATTTGGCTAAAACTGGTTTCACTCCTTACACTGCTGACGAAATTACAATTGAATTTTCTGAAAACTGGTTCCTTCCTATTTCAAAAATCAATGAAATGCGAAGAAACGTTTACGAACAATTATCAGAAATTCGTCTAAAAAATTATGTTCGCCATGAACACAAATTAGAAAAAACATCACATCCTTATCCTGAAACTAAATTAGATTTCACTTATAATGTAGCCAATAAAACAGCTCGTAAATTCTACGAACGCCATGGCGTTACTGAAATTGAAAAAGCATTCGAATTACAATGGGATCCAGGAAAATCTCGTGTAATGACAACTAAATACTGCATCAAATACGAATTAGAACGATGCCCTAAATACCATCGTGAAAACATGGATCAAAAATTAAAAGAGCCATTAGTATTAAAACAAGGTGAATTGGAATACAAATTAAAATTCAACTGTAAACCGTGTGAGATGGAAATTTGGGAAAAAGACGCCGAATTCGAAATCGAAGAAGACCATATTCATTAATATTCAACCGATGTTT
>CBFHBH010000047.1:0-10627 GCA_965653735.1 uncultured Flavobacterium sp.
CTCTTTGATTATTGACCACAACGTACCCTACTCCATTGCCCCATGCTCTTGAAATTCCATCCGCATAACCAATAGGAACTGTTCCTACTCTTGTTTTATTTTCTGCAACAAATCTTCTGCTGTAACCAACACTTTCACCAATGTTAATTTCTCTTATTTGAGATATAACTGATTTTAGTGTTCCAACATTTTCTAGCATCAACATTTCATCTTCATCATTAGAAACTCCATATAACCCTATCCCCAAACGCACCATATCATACTGAGCCTCTGGATAATTAGTAATTCCGGAAGTATTACATATGTGACGAGTAGGATTAATTTTAAGTTCTTTCATTATTAATGAAGAATCTCTTTCAAAATCAGAAATTTGTTTCAGTGTAAATTCATTATGTGAAGGGACATCACTCGAAGCCAAATGTGATAAAATACTCTTTACTTTTACTGAAGTTTCGCCTTTTAACATCGAGATGAGTTCTGGAATCAACTCTGAATCAAAACCTAAACGATTCATACCTGTGTTGATTTTAATATGAATTGGATAGTTAACCAATTCCTTTTGACTGGCAATTTTTAGGAAAGCTTTTAATTCCCTGATACTATAAATTTCAGGCTCCAAATCGTACTGAATCATAGAAGCAAAACTTGTCATTTCAGGGTTCAATACCATAATAGGTAATTCTATGCCTGCTTTTCTAAGTTCAATACCTTCATCTGCAAAAGCAACTCCCAAATAATCAACTTTATGATGTGATAAAAGTTTTGCAATTTCATAGCTTCCGCTACCATAACCAAAAGCTTTTACCATGACCATAACTTTAGTTTTTGGCTTAAGTTTCGATTTAAAATAATTCAGATTGTGACTAATTGAATTCAAATTGATTTCTAAAACCGTTTCATGCGTTTTTTCTTCAAGCAGTGATACAATATTTTCAAATTCAAATTGTCTTGAACCCTTTATGAGAATAGTTTCATTATTAAAATCCAAAGATTCAAATGATTTAATAAAATCCTTTGTAGAAGCAAAAGAAACTGAATTGAGAAACTTGCTTTTATACTTTACAACAGTTTCACCAATGCAAATAACTCGTTTAATTTTATGAGAAATAATTAATTGAGAAACTCTTGAATATAATTCCTCATCTGATAATCCTGACTGAAAAATATCCGATAAAATTAAAGTTCTTTTATTATGCTGTTTTTGATGTTCAAGAAAATCCAATGCTATTTTAAGTGATTGAAAATCTGAACTATAACTATCATCAATTAAAGTACAATTATTAATTCCATTTTTAACTTTCAAACGCATTTCAACTGGAAATAATTCAGAGACTCTACTTTGGATTATTTCCTCATTATAATTCATGTATAACATTGTCAAAACACAATGCATACAGTTTTCTATTGAAGCATCATCTGTAAAAGGAATAGAAATAGAAAAACATAACTTCTTATAAGTCAGATTTAAATTTGAATGATCTTCAAATGATTTTATCTGACAGAACACATCAGCACTTCTCTCGTGAGTACTCCATGTAAACGTTTTGATTTCTGGTTTAAGAAAAGCTTCAACTGTTTTGTTTTTATTCATTATTAGGACTTCAACATCCGAAAACAATCGTAGTTTTTCCTTTATTTTCTGCGAAATATCGACAAACCCTTCGTCATGAGCCGTTCCAATATTTGTAAGTACTCCAATCGTTGGATTAATCACTTTTTGCAAATGAATCATTTCTCCTGTGGTAGAAATCCCCGCTTCAAAAATTCCAAGATTATGATTTTCATTAATTGCAATCACAGAAAGTGGTACACCTACTTGAGAGTTATAACTCTTTGGACTTCTTATTATGTTATAATCGGGACTTAAAAGAAAATTAAGCCATTCTTTAACTATAGTTTTTCCGTTACTTCCAGTAATTCCTATTACTGGAAAACTAAATAAACTTCTGTAATAGGCTGCAAAATCTTGCAAAGCTTTAAGTGTATTTTCTACTACTAAAAAGTTTGCTTTATCATTTATATTATCAGGAATATAATTTACAACAAAGTTATTTACTCCTTTATCAATTAAGTCGTTGATATATATGTGTGCATCATGATTTGGACCAACTAATGCAAAAAATAAAGTTCTATTATTATTTTGCTGTGAACGACTATCAATCGAAACATTATCTATAATTCCTGTAGATAATTCAATATTAGCTTTAGCATCAATTACAGGAATAATATTTTTTAGTGGAATACTCAACTCTCTATTTTCTTTTTTGTTGTTTTTCTTCTTCTTGTTTTTTCATCGCATTATAATATGCTGCACGACTCAAAGGTTCGTATTCTTCGGTTTCACCAAGTAAAACCAAACTATCATTTTGAGTTTTTCTAAAGCTATAATTAGCCAAGTTCCCTGTGCGTGTACAGACCGCATGCACTTTAGTAACATATTCGGCAGTAGCCATAAGAGCAGGCATTGGTCCAAAAGGATTTCCTTTAAAATCCATGTCTAAACCTGCAACAATTACTCTAATTCCTGAATTGGCCAAATCGTTACAAATAGCTACAATTTCATCATCAAAAAACTGTGCCTCATCAATTCCTACAACATCACAACCTTGTGCTAAAATTCTAATATTAGCGGCTGCAGGAACAGGAGTCGAACGAATTTCGTTTTTATTATGAGATACAACCATCTCTTCATCATAGCGTGTATCTATAGATGGCTTAAATATTTCTACTTTTTGTTTTGCAAACTGAGCCCTCTTTAATCTGCGAATTAATTCTTCTGTTTTACCAGAAAACATTGACCCACAGATTACTTCAATCCAGCCAAATTGTTCTTTATGGTTTACTGTATTTTCAAGAAACATTTTTTATTTTTATAACGATAAAAAAGAATAGTTTTTATTACTTTGTAACAGAACAAATTTATTAAAAAACAAACGCTTTAGTTACTATAATTATAAAAGTTATAAATAATTTTAAGTCACACATCAAACAATATCTGTAACCAAATGAAAAAGAAATTAGAAGCCGAATTAATTAGCATTGCCCACCGAATCTTAAAAATGAAAAATAAAGATGACGTTAAGGAATTGCATCATGAAGCACAAAAGTTATATGAAAAATTATCGGTTTTGTTATTTGTTGAAGAAAATTTTGATGCTGTAAAACCAACTATCGGAATTCATGAAATCGAATCAAAACTTGAGAAAGCCTTTGATTTTGATGAAAAAATTGTGGTTGCTGAAATTAAAGAAGACATCAATCATGAATTTACAGTAGAAACTAAAGCAGAAGAAAAACCAATCGAGGAAGAATTATCTAAAGAAGATACTCCTAACGAAGAGACAACTTTTGAAGAGTTAAAAGATGAAGCAAAAGAAGAGATAATCGAAGAAGACAATACTGTTGTTGAAGAAACAGTGCCTACTGTAGTGCCTGAAATTGAAAAACCTGAAGAAGAAATTGTTGTATTTGAAGAAAAAACTCCAAAAGAAGATAAAAAACAAATTTCTTTCGAAGATTTATTAGGAGGAATTCAGCCAGAACCAATTTTTGAAAGAATTGATAAAGTTGAGACTAAAAAAGTAACTGAAATCAAACCTGAACCAGTTTTAGAAACTGCTTTTGAAGAAAAGACCATTGAAGAAAAACCAGTGGTTTCTAAAAAAGAAGAAAAATTTGGAGCAAATTTAAACGATAAGCTAAACAAAGGTTTAAACATTGCCTTAAACGATCGTATTGCCTTTGAAAAAAATCTTTTTGGCGGAAGCAGTGAAGATCTAAATCGTGTTATTTCTCAATTAAACACTTTGGACAGCTTAGAAGATGCCAAAAACTTCATTGATGAAATGGTAAAACCTGACTATAACAACTGGGAAGGTAAAGACGAATTCGTATCTAGATTCATGGAACTTGTAGAAGGTAAATTTGCATAAATGGGTAAATTATACATTGTCCCAACTCCTATTGGAAACCTTGAAGACATGACTTTTAGAGCAATTAAAGTTTTAAAAGAAGTAGACTGTATTCTTGCAGAAGATACGCGTAATAGCGGAAAATTACTCAAGCATTTCGAGATTAGTACACATATGCAAAGCCATCACATGCATAACGAACATAAAACTGTTGAAGGTTTAATAAAACGTTTGCAAGCTGGTGAAACTATTGCTTTAATTAGCGATGCTGGTACTCCTGCAATTTCTGATCCTGGATTTTTATTAACTCGTGCTTGTGTAGAAAATAACATTGAAGTTGAATGTTTACCGGGTGCTACAGCTTTTGTGCCTGCTTTGGTAAATAGTGGATTGCCGAACGATAAGTTTATTTTCGAAGGATTCTTACCGGATAAAAAAGGACGTCAAACTAGATATTTAGCCCTTGCGGAAGAAACTCGTACTATGATTTTATATGTTTCTCCTCATAAATTAGTTAAAACTCTTGGTGAATTTGTACAGTATTTTGGAGCTGACAGACAAGTTTCTGTATCAAGAGAATTATCAAAACTACATGAGGAAACTGTTCGTGGTACTGCCGAGGAAGTTTTAAAACACTTTGAAGCAAAACCTCCGAAAGGAGAAATTGTGGTTTGTGTAGCAGGGAAATCAAAGTAGCATACTGTCTTCTCTCACAGTAAATAGTTTATAAAAAACAATAATTAACATTTAAGTAAATGAAAGATTCAATTGATATAATTAACAAACATGAAAAGTTTGTTGAACAAATTTGTCAAACAGAAATAGTTTACACTCTTGAAAATAATGACGATTTTGCCATCTCGTATTCAAATAATTATGAAGATGATGAAGGAGAACCAATTCAATTAAATTGCTTTTGGAGTAATGAGGCTTTAGCAAAATCTTGTATAAAAGAAGAGTGGTCGGAATTCCAGATTTATCAAATTCCTTTAAATAAATTTATTGAATATTGGTGTATTGGTATTGATCATGATGATTTTATGATTGGAACTAATTTCGATTCAAATCTATACGGCTATGAATCTGATCCATTAGAGCTTATTCTAGAAATTATCGAAAAATTAAAACAGCTTGACAAAAAAATAGAATTCGAAAATTTTGAAGATATAAACGACTTAGAAAGTCAAATTAAAGTTGCTTTATATGGAGAATAAAATTCAAAAAATTTTTAATACTGATACAATTTCTTTTCAAGAAGTAATTGCTTTAATAGACGAAAATTATCACTTCACTCCTACTGGCTTTAAAAATGGTAATCAGTTTAATGAGGCAGGACAAAACAATGGTTCTTGCAAAATATTTGCTTTTGCAAAATTGAATAATTTATCTAAAGAAGAAACTTTATCTCTATTTGGTGATTACTATAAAGATGTTCTAAACACTCCTGAAGCAACTGACCATCAAAATATCCGTAATTTTATGCAATTTGGATGGGACGGAATTACATTCGAAGGAGAAGTGCTTACTGAAAAGTAAATCAATTCACTTCTAAATCAACAAACTGAAAAGTATTTCCGCTAAATAGTCCTTTATCAGACAATTTTAAATCTGGAATTACCAATAAAGCCATAAAAGAAAGCGTCATAAATGGCGCTTTTAATTTGCTACCTAAATCTTTTGCCATACTATCAATTTCTTGATATAATTTTCCAGTTTCCCAACAATCTTTATCACTCATGATTCCAGCAACTGGAAGCGGTAAAACCTTTGTCTCATCACCATTTACAGCACAAACACCTCCTTTACTTTCAATAAGTAAATTAACCGCTTTACAAATTTCTTCATCAGATGTTCCCACCACCACAATATTGTGACAATCATGCGCTACTGAACTGGCAATAGCTCCTTTTTTCAACCCAAAGTTTTTGATAAATGCTATAGCTGGAGCAGCATCTTGGTACCTATTTACCACAGTCATTTTTAAGATGTCATTATCAGTATCCGAAACTAGATTATTGTTTTCAATTTTTGAAGTATGATGAATTTCGTTTGTTATTAACTGTCCTTCCAAAGCTTCAATAACACGAATCGTTTTTGAGTTACTGTTTATCACAAAATCAGAAATCTCTTTTACTGAAGTATTAAAATTGTTTGGTGTTTCAAAATCTACATGCTTCACAAATGATTCGCCATTATCAGCAACTAAAACACCATCAATATAGGTTTGAAGTACTTTAAAGTTTATCAAATCTTCAACAACAATAAAATCGGCGTTATCATTTATATTTAGTAATCCCACATTCATATTATAATGTTTTACAGGATTAATACATGCTGATTGTAAAACTTTAAAAATATCCATTCCTTTAACAACCGCTCTTGCACAAAGCTGATTGATATGACCTAATAATAAGTCATCTGGATGTTTATCATCTGAACAAAACATCATTTGTTCATAATGCTCAGGCAATAAATCTATTAAGGCATTAAAGTTTTTAGCTGCACTACCTTCTCTCACAATAACTTTCATTCCTAAATCAAGCTTTTCTTTAGCTTCATCGTAAGTAAAACATTCGTGATCCGTTGAAATTCCTGCTGAAATATATTTTTTAATAGGTTCACCTCTCAAGCCTGGTGCATGACCATCAATTGGTTTGTTAAAATGCTTTGCCCAAGCTATTTTCTTCATTACTTCTTCATCATCAAATAAAACGCCCGGATAATTCATCATTTCAGCCAAATAATTGATATCTGGCGAAGCTAATAATTCTTTAATACCTTCTGAATCAATTACTGCACCCGCAGTTTCAAAAGAAGTAGCCGGAACACATGATGGCGCTCCAAAATGGAATTTTAGAGGTGTTTTCTTTCCGTTTTCTATCATGTAGTAAACGCCTTCTTTTCCTAAAACATTAGCAATTTCATGAGGATCCGAAATAGTCCCAACAGTACCGTGCAAAACTGCCACTTTAGCAAATTCTGAAGGCACAAGCATAGAACTTTCAATATGAATATGGGCATCAATAAATCCGGGCAAAATGTAATTTTTACTTGAATTTTCCTTTTCTACAATCGAAATAATTTTACCATTTTCAACAATTACTTCTCCTGAAAAAATCCTTCTGTTAAGTATATCAACTATTTGTCCTTCTATATTCATGTCATTCATTTTATAAATTCAAAATAAGTACTTTTTATTGATACGAACCTAATAAATCATGCTATTTTTAAGTACATTTGAAAAATAAACTTTCCTTTAAAAATATGCGTTGGTCAATAAAATCGAAGCCAGAAAAACAGAAACTTTTAGCCTTACAAAACGATCTTCAAGTAGATGAAATAGTAGTTACATTATTACTTCAACGTGGTATTGAAACTTATGAAGAAGCAAAAAAATTTTTCAGACCCAGTTTAGATGATTTACACGATCCATATTTAATAAAAGATATGGACAAGGCTGTCGAACGCATTGAAAAAGCGATTCAAAATCAAGAAAATATATTGGTTTTTGGTGATTATGATGTTGATGGAACAACAGCTGTTTCTTTAGTTTCAAGTTATTTAAAAAGTTTTTATCCTAATGTTGCTACTTACATTCCAGACAGATACAACGAAGGTTATGGCATTTCTTATCTAGGAATTGACTTTGCCGATGATAATGATTTTAGTTTAATTATTGCTTTAGACTGTGGCATCAAATCGATTGAACATATTGCTTACGCAAAAGAAAAAGGTATCGACTTTATTGTTTGTGATCATCACCGCCCAGGAGATGAATTACCCGATGCTGTAGCTGTTTTAGATCCAAAAAGAGCTGATTGTGAATATCCTTATAAAGAATTGTGTGGTTGTGGTGTAGGTTTTAAACTTATTCAAGCTTTAGGGAAAAATAGAAATCAAGACATTGACGATTTAGTTCCATATTTAGACTTGGTTGCTACTGCCATTGCTGCCGATATCGTTCCTATTACTGGAGAAAATCGGGTATTGGCTAAATTTGGTTTAGAAGTTATTAATGCTGCACCAAGAGCTGGAATCAAAGCTTTAATTCAAAATATTAAAAAGAAAACATTGACGATTTCTGATGTTGTTTTTATTATTGCTCCGAGAATTAATGCCGCAGGACGCATTAAACATGGTAATTATGCTGTTGAATTATTAACTGAATTTGATTTAACTCAAGCCATTCAATTTGCTGCAAATATTGAGACATTTAATGCTGATAGAAAAGATCTAGACAAGCAAATCACCAAACAAGCACTTTCACAAATTATAGAAAACAATGAAGAAAATCGATTTTCAACCGTTGTCTATCAAGAAGATTGGCACAAAGGTGTAATAGGAATCGTTGCTTCACGTTTGGTGGAAAACTATTATCGCCCAACAGTTGTTTTTACAAAAAGTGGTGAAAAACTGGCTGCTTCGGCACGTTCTGTGAAAGATTTTGACATTTATAATGCCTTAGAAGCTTGTGCTGAACATTTGGAACAATTCGGTGGTCACATGTATGCTGCCGGAATGACTATCAAAGAAGAAAATCTACAAGCATTCAAGCAAGCCTTCGAAGAATTTGTCGAAAAAACCATACACCCTGATTTATTAACGCCTGAAGTTAGCATTGATGCTGAAATTAATTTATCAGATATTAATCCAAAATTACTGCGAATCTTAAGACAGTTTGAACCTTTCGGCCCCGAAAATATGACTCCTGTTTTTTTAACTAAAAATGTTTATGATACTGGTTATCCAAAACAATTAGGAAGCGAAAACGAACATCTTAGGCTTTTTGTTAAGCAAGATGATTCTGAAGGTTTTGGAACAATTGGATTTGGTTTAGGAAAGAAAATAGAAATCGCAAGAAATAGAAATGTTTTTGATTTAGTGTACTCTATTGAAGAAAACGAATGGAACGGAAATACAACTATTCAGCTTCAAATGAGAGATTTAAAATAATAACAACATGGAAGAAGTAGTTAAAAAAGATCCATATTCATCATTAAGAATTAAAGAATTTAGATGGTTTTTAGCCATGCGGTTGGCTATTGTTTTGGCTTGGTCGATGCAGTTTGTACTCATCGAATGGGAAGTATATCGATTAACAAAAGATCCGTTATCATTGGGATTAATAGGTCTAATGGAAGTTATTCCTGCTATAGGAATGGCATTGTTTGCTGGGCATTTTGTTGATCAGAATGAAAAAAAATCAATGCTGGTAAAATGTTTTATTGGATTGGGATTAATAAGCACTTTTATGTGTGTGTTGGTACATCCTAGAATTCATGACACATTATCAAAATCAGTAATTGTAAACGGGTTTTATGCATTAGTTTTTCTTGGAGGAATTATTCGTGCTTTTATTATTCCATCAGTTTTTAGCCTATTAGGATTAATTGTTCCAAACAATAAAAAACCAAATGCTGCTGCTTGGAGCAGTTCTACTTGGCAAGTAGCCGCTGTTATTGGTCCTGCCTTAGCTGGCTTTTTAATTGGTTGGATTAGTGTCTTTGGATCAATGTGTTTGGTAACAACTTCAATTGTTATAGGTATTTTATTCTTAACTCAAATTAGCAGAAAGCCAATATTAAATCCAGACTTAGGAGAGCCCATTTTTAAAAGTCTTAAGCGTGGTATCACTTTCGTTTTTGAAAACAAAACCATCTTAAATGCAATCTCACTAGATATGTTTGCTGTTTTATTTGGAGGTGCTGTTGCCTTATTACCAATCTTTGCTCAGGATATTCTAAAAGTTGGTTCTGAAGGTTTCGGAATTTTACGTGCCGCACCAGCTATTGGAGGATTAATTACAATGCTTGTTGCCACGCATTTTGATTTAAATCATAGAGCAGGAAGAAAACTGTTATTAGCCGTTTTTGGATTTGGAGTTTGTATTATCATTTTTGGATTATCAACTAATTTCTGGATTTCTGTGATTGCTTTGTTTATGAGTGGTGTTACTGATGGAATTTCGGTAGTAATTCGTTCAACTATTTTACAATTGTATACACCTGACAATATGCGTGGTCGTGTCTCTTCTGTAAATTCAATATTCGTAGGATCTTCTAACGAATTAGGCGCTTTCGAAAGTGGTTTTACATCTAAACTAATGGGTACTGTAAATGCTGTTGTTTTTGGTGGAATAATGACACTTGTTGTTGTTGGCACTACTGCTTTTGCTTCACCAAAGTTTAGGGATTTGGATATTAAAAATTAGTAATTAGCCAAAAGGCATTAGTCAAAAGTTATTTTTTTCTAATGGCTAATGCCTATTCACTAAAAAAATGTAACTTTGTGTTTTGCTCAAATTTATGCAACATACAGACGAAACTATTGAAATCATTGGCGCTCGCGCTCATAATCTTAAAAACATAGATCTTTCTATTCCGCGTGAAAAACTGGTGGTCATTACCGGTTTATCAGGTTCAGGAAAATCCTCTTTAGCTTTCGATACTATTTATGCCGAAGGACAACGTCGTTACATAGAAACGTTTTCCGCATATGCACGTCAGTTTTTGGGAGGATTAGAACGTCCTGATGTTGATAAAATCGACGGACTTTCTCCTGTAATTGCTATTGAGCAAAAAACAACCAGTAAAAGTCCACGTTCTACTGTTGGAACCATAACTGAAATTTACGATTTCCTTCGCTTGCTCTTTGCTCGTGCTGCAGATGCTTACAGTTACAATACTGGAGAAAAAATGGTTTCTTATTCAGATGAG
>CBFHBH010000048.1:0-10541 GCA_965653735.1 uncultured Flavobacterium sp.
CTATACCTTTGAGAGCTGTTAATTCTTCCATTGTTAAAGGAATATTTTTATCTTCTTTAAGCTCTTGTGCAATCTCAATAATCCAGCTAGCTTTAGTTCCAAAGTTTCTTACTTTTGAAATTTGAGGTATCAAAGCTTCAGCGTTTGATACTGATAAGCTTTCTAAATTTGGATATACTTGAAAAAGGGCGGGAGCAATTTTATTGATATTGGCATCTGAATCTTGTGCGGAAAGAATTACCATGATCATTAGTTGATATAGATTTTGATAATCTAAAGGATGCTTTTTGTTTTTATATTTAGAAAGAAGTGGAGTTAGTTTTTCTTCCCAAGAGTTGGTTGTGTTCATTGTACCTTTGTTTCAAATAAATTTAATAAAAAATCCAGCACAATGCTGGATTAATATTATATTAGATCTAACGTTTTTTCTAGAGCCATTCCCCTTGACCCTTTTATTAGAATTGTTTTGTTTTTTACTACTTCAGATTTTAAATTTTCAGCAAAAGTGGAAAAAGTTTCGAAGAAGGATATGTGATTTTTGTCTATTTTATTAGTGTAAAAATCTTTACCTATAAAATAAGTTTTTACAGAGGGTTCATTACAGAGAATTTCAACTATTTTTTTATGCTCTTCAATACTTTCCTTGCCAAGTTCAAACATATCACCTAAAATAGCAATTTTATTATCTGAATCGAGCTGTAAAAAGTTTGTTATTGCAGCCTGCATACTACTTGGATTTGCATTGTAGGCATCTAAAATTATTTTGTTTGTGTTTTTATTAATTAGCTGAGAGCGATTGTTACTGGGTTCGTATTTTTCAATAGCTTTTTTAATATCAGAATCAGTTATATTGAAATACTTACCAATTGTAATTGCTGCATTTATGTTGTTGGCATTGTAAATTCCAATTAAATGTGAATTGATATGTTCCTCGTTAAAAATAACTTTAACCATTGGATTAGCTTCTACCGCTTTTATGCTAATATCTGCTTTATTTTTTATTCCAAAAGTATATGATTGAATATTTGATGCTTTTTCTACTTGTAAGGGATCGTCATTGTTGATAAAAGCTGTTTTTTCATTCTTCCTCAAATAAGAGTATAATTCACTTTTCCCTTTTATAACGCCTTCAATGCCTCCAAAACCTTCTAGATGAGCTTTTCCAAAATTAGTTATATAACCATAGTCTGGTTCTGCAATTTCACAAAGCATTTCAATTTCTTTTTGGTGGTTTGCTCCCATTTCTACAATACCAATATCTGTATCTTCATCGAATGAAAGTAAAGTTAAAGGCACTCCAATATGATTATTAAGGTTTCCAATAGTTGCTTTTGTGTTATATTTCATTGAAAGAACAGAATTGATAAGTTCTTTTGTTGTTGTTTTTCCATTGCTACCAGTTAATGCAATAATTGGCAGGCCTAATTGATTTCTATGATAATTTGCTAGCTCTTGTAATGTTTTTAGACTGTCTTTTACTAAAAGCATTTTATCTTCATCTGTGAAAAACTTTTTATCATCTATTATAACAAATAAAGCTCCTTTTTTTAGTGCTTCTTCAGCAAAGGTATTTGCATTAAAGTTTTCACCTTTTAATGCTATAAAAAGGGAGTTAGGTTCTATTTTACGGGTATCAGTAGAAACTGATTCACATTGTAAAAAACATTGGTAGATATCTTCTATTCTCATAATACGAAAATAATAAAAAAATAAAAGCCCCAAAAAGGGGCTCTTAAATTATATTTAAACAAAATTATTAGTTTCTTGGTCTTTTCTTAAAGTCAGATTTTGGACCTACTCTAGACATTGCACATCTAAAGCCAATATAGTCAGAAGCAATTTCTTGTTGGCAGTATCTTCTTTGAGCTGGATCTAACCAGTAAGCTCTATCTCTCCATGAACCTCCTTTGTAAACTCTTACATCGTCTCCAATTAAAGTTGTTCTTTTGCTTGTTTTGTCAAACTTACGGCTCAACTTAGCAGTACTGTCAATTTTTCCAGTACTATCTCTAACAACTTCTACTTTGTGAATTGGAGAGTCGTACATTCTTTTCTTCTCACTTATTTTTTCTCCTTCTTCAGCGCTTCCAAAGTCAAAATAACGAGTTGATTGTTTGTCTCCATCTCTATATCCAATGTTGTTACTTGTAGAGAAGTTTTGTCTTAAATATGTTTCGTTTTCGTCAACAGGCACTTGAGCAATTTCTCCTGGTTTGTTTCTTGCAACAACTTTACCATTACTTAAAGTATCGTATTTAATTGTTTCAGAAGTTACAAACTCTAATTTACCGTCTTTATCTATTTTGTTTTTTGTATAAACGTTACCACGGAAATAGTTGAAATCGTTTGCTTCATCATCAACCATAGGTCTGTAAACATCTTGTACCCATTCTGCAACGTTACCAGCCATGTCGTAAAGACCAAAATCATTTGGTTTGTATGATTTTACAGGAGCTGTAATATCTGCACCGTCATCTGACCATCCAGCAATTCCTCCGTAATCTCCTTTACCTTGTTTGAAGTTTGCCAATTGATCTCCTCTTGTTTGTCTTTTACCTGATCTAGTGTATTGACCTTTCCAAGGGTATTTTTTTTGACCTCTGTAAATGTTGTATTCTCTTTGACCTACGTCAGCAGCTGCAGCATATTCCCACTCAGCTTCTGTTGGAAGTCTATATTCTGGTAATAAAACACCAGATGTTTTTTGTGCATATACATTTGTTGGTCCATCAGCACCAGCTGTAGCAGTTGAATCACTTGCTTTTGCTTTCTTAGCTTTTTTACCTCCGCGACCTGTTTTTTGTAAAATAATTTCCTCGTTACCACCAAATGAAGTTGAAGGTGATACTAAATAAGCTTCAGTGTCAAAAGTATTGTTAGCGTCTACGTCAACAACTTTTGCTCCTTTTTTCATGTAACCTTCTCTTTCAAGAATAGCTTCGTTCACACGGTTAGTTCTCCATTTTGCAAATTCAGTAGCTTGTAGCCAGTTTACACCTACTACAGGGTAATCTTTATAAGCTGGATGTCTTAAATAGTTGTTAGTCATAGTTTCATTATAACCTAATCTATTTCTCCAAACTAAAGTATCTGGCAAAGCACCTTCATATATATGTTTGTAGTTCTCGTCTGTTGGAGGAAATACTCTTTTAACCCAGTCAAGATACTCCATATACATCATGTTAGTAACTTCTGTTTCATCCATGTAAAAAGATTGTACGTGTTGTTGACTTGGAGAGTTATTCCAGTCATGCATTGGGTCATCTTGTACTTTACCCATTGTAAACGTACCTCCTTCAACTAGTACTAAACCAGGGGCAGTTTCTTGTTTAGTAAAACTTGAATTGTACTGGAAACCTCCGTTAGGGTCATTAATTTTCCATCCAGTAGCTGCCGAAGTGTTTTTCGAGCTTGACTTTTTGCTACAGCTAGCAAAACCAAGCAATACTATCATGGAGAATAGTATTCTTACAGTCATAATTTTGTTTACTTTCATACTTTCAGTAGGTAATTATTTTGTGGCGCAATATAATAATTAACCATTAAACTGCAACACCTTTTTGATAAATATTTAAAAAAATCTTAAAATTTGATTTTTTACCTATTTTCCTTAACGATTATTCTTTTTTATTATTGTATTAAATAACATATTTTTACATGCTGAAATAATTTCTTTTAAGACGTTATTGTACATATATGAAAAAATACTCCTTAATAATTGCGCTTCTTTTTTGCTTATTTTCCTTTGCACAGGAAAAAAGATATGTGTCTATTGAGTGGGTTGATAATAGTTATTATAATTTCAATGAGGCTTATAAGTACAAGGTCCCATTTTTTAAATCTGAAAACTTCAGCTATAATGATGTAAGTAGACTAATATGTTTTTCTGAAAAGTTTAAGGTAGTGAATAATGTTGATGATAACAGTCTTATTGTTTCAAATATTTCCTATGAGAATATCTCTGTTGAAGCATTAGGTGAGCTGGATAAAAATGACATAAAAAGTGATATTAATGCTAAGATTAGTAATGCACAAGCGAGAGATGAATATTATGCAGTCTTTTCTTTTTTACCTATCATTAAGCAAAATGGAGTCTATAAAAGGGTTAAAAGTCTAGAATATACTTATAGGTATTCACCAACTACAGGTATTTCCTCAAAAAACATAATGGCTTTGTCAAGTTCTGTTTTAAAAACAGGAGAGTGGAAGAGATTTTATGTTCAAAAATCTGGTGTTTATAAAATTACCAAGTCATTTTTATCTAGCTTAGGTTTTAACGTTAATGTTGATCCAAGAACCATTAAGATATATGGTAATGGTGGTAGAATGATTCCGCTTATAAATTCTGTTTCTTATCCTTTTGATATTGCTGAAAATGCAATTCAATTTATAGGTGAAGAAGATGGTTCCTTTCATGATAGTGATTATATTCTTTTTTATGCTGAAGGAGTTGATAATTGGAATGATGATAGTCAAACACATATTAATTTGTATGGTGATAGATCCTATTATTATATTACTTCCTCAACTGGAAATGGCAAAAGAATTCAGAATTTAAATGAACCAGTTCAGTCGCCAAATAATGTTTACACTTCTTTTGATGATTATCAGTTTCATGAAATTGATAGAATCAATATAGCTAGATTAGGGAGGACTTGGTATGGTGAGCAGTTTAATTTTGAAAATCAACAAACTTTTCAGTTTAATTTCCCTAACATGCAAACGGCTAATCCTGTTAATGTTAAGGTTAGAGCTGCTGGTTCTGCTGCCGCTACTACCAATATGGATGTAGTAGTAAATGGTCAGTCAATAGGTGCTATTTCGTTTGCTGCAACAAATCCTCAAGGACCAGTTTATGCATCGGCTGGAATTCTTAATAATTCATACACTTCTAATTCTCAAAATATTTCAGTTCTTTTGAAATACAATAATAATGGTGTTCCAAGTAGTAATGCATTTCTGGATTATATTGCTATTACTGCTAAATCAGAACTCAAAGGTTTTGGAAGACAATTTCGTTTTAAAGTAAATGAGGTAGCATCTCAAGTGGGTGTTTGTGAGTACCAAATTAGCAATGCAGCAAATATCGGACAAGTTTGGGATATTACTGATATTTATAATGTTACTTCTAAGCAAAACTCCGGTCTGTCAACGATTTCTGTTAAAGCAACAATGGGACAAATTAAAAATTATATTGTAGTTGATAATAATGATTTTTATAGCCCAGAAAAAGAAAGCGATCCATCTGTTTCAAATCAGGATTTAAAAGGGACGATTTTTTATGATAGTCAAGGACAATTGAAAGATGTTGACTACGTGATTGTGTCACCAGCTTATTTATCAGGTCAAGCAGAAAGGTTGGCTAATTTTCATAGAAATTACTCCTCATTAAATGTAAAAGTAGTTACATTGGAGATGTTGTATAAAGAGTTTTCTTCTGGTAAGCCAGATATTGGTGCAATCAGAAATTTTGTGAAATATATTTATGATAATGATTCTTTTGTTCCTGGAGATAGAATAAAATATGTTTGTTTGTTTGGTGATGCTTCCTTCGATTTTAAAGATAGAATTCAAAATAATACTAATGTGGTTCCTATTTTTCATTCTTTGGAAAGTTTTTCTTTAGTTTCTTCGTTTGTTTCAGACGATTATTTTGGATTAATGGGTTCTAATGAGGGAGATATGATATCAGGTGGTGGCTTGGATATAGCTGTTGGTAGAATTTTAGCAAGTAATGTCGAACAAGCAGAGCAGATGGTTACTAAAATTATTGACTATCATGACTTGAAATCATATGGAAGATGGCGTAATAATATAGTTTTCATTTCAGATGATATTGATAAATCAAGTGATAGTTCTTTACAACAGAACATGGATGATTTAGGGGATGAAATTGTAAGTCAAAAAAAATTCATCAATCTTAAGAAGATTCACATGGACGCCTATGTTCAGGAGACTACTTCAGGAGGTCAAAAATATCCAAAAGCTAGAGAAGAGATGTTTAATGCATTTGGTCAAGGGGCGTTGGTGTTTAATTATTTAGGTCATGGAGGGGAAGATGGTCTTTCTGGGGAGAGAATTTTTGAAATTCCAGATGCGAAAACTTTAGCCAATAAATATAAATACCCTTTGTTTATTACCGTGACCTGCGAGTTTACTCGTTTTGATAATCCTTTAAGACCAACAGCCGGTGAGCTGGTTTATCAAAATCCAACAGGAGGTTCAATCGCAATGGTTACAACAACAAGACAGATTGGACAAGGAACAGGGGAAACATTTAACACCAATTTTGGAGCAAGATTGTTTTCGTATGGTTCGAACGTATACCCTTCAATTGCCGAAGCTGTACGTTTAACAAAAGTAGCTTCTTCTAATTCAGGAAATAATGTTATTTCTTTTATAGGTGATCCTGCCTTGATGTTGGCAATTCCAAAACTTAAAGTTAGATTGACAAAAATAAACGATGTTCCTATTGCTTCTTCAACAGATAATTTACAGGCCCTTAGTTATGTTAAATTGTCTGGAGAAGTTACAGATGAATTAGATAATGTTTTGACATCATATAATGGTGATGTTGCTGTTCAAATTTTTGATAAAGATGTTAATCGTAGCACACTAGTTAATGATGGAATTGGTTCTCCAATGAATTTTGTTACTCAGGGAGAAACTATTTTTAGAGGAAACGCTTCTGTAATAAATGGTTTGTTTGAGTTTGGTTTCGTAGTGCCAAGAGATATTAAAATAAATGTTGGTAATGGAAAGGCTAGTTTTTATGCAAAGCATAATACATTACTTCAAAATCAAACAGGATGGGATACTACTATTAAGGTAGGAGGGATAAATACTAATGCGGAAGTAGATGTTACTGGACCACGTGTTAGAATTTACATGAATGATGAAACGTTTGTATCGGGGGGTATTACAGATCAATCGCCCCTTTTTCTGGCTTTTCTTGAAGATGAGCATGGAATTAACACTGCTAGTGGAATTGGTCACGATATTATTGCATATTTAGATGGTGATGAAACAAAGCCTTATGTCTTGAATGATTATTATGAAACTGAATTAAATGATTATACTAAAGGAAAATTAAAGTATCCTTTTAGAAATTTAGCTCCAGGATTACATACTTTAACATTTAAAGCATGGGATGTGTACAATAATTTAATTACTGCAGAGTTACAGTTTATAGTGGTAGGTAACGAAACGTTAACAATTACAAATGTTTTAAATTATCCAAATCCATTTGTAAATCATACAGAGTTTTGGTTTACACACAATAAGCCGTCAGAACCTCTTGAAGTACAAGTTCAGGTAATGACAGTTACAGGGAAGATAGTTTGGTCTAAAAATCAGTTGATTACTACAGAAGGATTTACATCAAGAGATATTACTTGGGATGGAAGAGATGATTTTGGGGATAAAATAGGTAAAGGAGTATATGTGTATAAATTAACTGTTAAATCAACTTTAACGAATAAAAAAACGGAAAAGTTTGAGAAACTAGTAATACTTTAATAAAAGAATATATATTTGTCAAATATTTATAAAAGCTGAAATGAAAAAAATTGGTTTTCTAATTACCGGATTATTATTTGCCCTGAATATACAAGCCCAAAACGAAAGACCTATTACCACTGGAGTGCCGTTCTTACTAATAGCAGCCGATGCTCGTTCTGCTGGTATGGGTGATAATGGAGTTGCTACTTCTCCAGACGCGTTTTCTCAACAATTTAACCCAGCTAAATATGCTTTTTCCTTAAAAAAACAAGGGTTTACTGCTAGTTACACGCCTTATTTGACTGATTTGGTTAATGATATTTCATTAGGACAAATCAATTATTTTAACAGATTTAATGAAAGAAGTGCCTTTGCAGGAAGCTTACGTTACTTCAGTTTAGGTGAAATTGAATTAACTGACAGAGAAAGTAATTCATTAGGAAATGTAAAACCAAATGAATTAGCATTTGATTTGTCATATGCTCTTCAATTAAGTGATAGATTTTCAATGGCTGTTGCTGGTAGATATATTCGTTCAAACCTGAGATTTGCAACCACAAATACTGATGCTTCATCTGCAAATTCTTTTGCTGTAGACGTTGCAGGTTTTTACCAATCAGAAGAAATGGCTTTTACAGATTTTAATGGAAGATATCGTTTAGGGTTTAATATTCAAAATTTAGGACCTAAAATTTCTTACGAAGGAGATATTGAAAGAAGTTCTAATTTCCTACCGTCTAATTTAAGACTTGGTGGAGGTTTTGATTTTATTTTTGATGAATATAATAAAGTCGCGGCTAATTTAGAGTTTACTAAATTATTAGTGCCAACACCTAAAGTTGTTACAGATAAAGATGGTAACGGAGTAGTTGATGGTAGTGAATACCAAGCGGCAGCTGACGAATATAATAACATTAGTTGGGCATCTGGAGTTTTTAAATCTTTTGGAGATGCACCAGATGGATTTAAAGAGGAAATAAAAGAGTTTACATATTCAGCTGGTTTAGAATATTGGTATCAAGATTCATTTGCTTTAAGAGCTGGATATTTTAATGAAAGTAAGGATAAAGGTGCTAGAAAATTTGCGACAATAGGAGCAGGATTTAGATACACTGCTATAACATTAGATGTTTCTTATCTGTTTTCAGCATCGAAAGTCAAAAATCCATTGGAAAACACTTTACGTTTTTCATTAACGTTTAATTTTGGTGATGACTATGATCAATATTAGAAATAGAAAATAATTAATAAACAATCCAAATTTCATTTTTTTGAAATTTGGATTTTTTTTCCCTTATAAAGTATGAAAGAAATTAAAATTGACACGAAAATCTTAGTCTTTAATTCAGTTGAAGAACTTTTTAGAGAAGATCAAGATTTAATGAAGAAAGCGGTTGAAGTAAGGAAAAATGCCTATGCACCCTACTCAAAATTTAAAGTTGGAGCTGCATTATTGTTGGATAATGGAGAGGTGGTTTTGGGATCAAATCAGGAAAATGCGGCCTATCCTTCCGGGTTGTGTGCAGAGCGCGTTGCTATTTTTCAAGCTGGAGCTATTTATCCAGATGCAAAAATTGTAAAAATGGCCATCACAGCAGGAGCTACAGAAAATGTAACGACAAAACCAATTCCTCCTTGCGGAGCTTGTCGTCAATCTATATTTGAATATGAGTTTAGACAAGATCTTCCTATAGAGATATATTTCATGGGAGAAAGTGGTGAAGTGTATAAATCAGATTCAATTCAAAATTTGTTACCACTTACATTTGATAAAAACTATTTATAAATTAGAAAAATTACGCTGTAAATTTTATCAATTATTAGGAATGTCTTACTTTTGCTCTTCGCAAATTTGTGTGAGGTCAATTTTTTGCGTCTTATAAAATAATTACACACAATACTTTACAAAATCACATGAAAGAAGTAACAAAAGAAGTTTTATTAAAGTGGTACGAAGACATGCTTTTCTGGAGAAAATTCGAAGATAAGCTTGCAGCACTTTATATTCAACAAAAGGTTAGAGGTTTTTTACATTTATATAATGGACAAGAAGCTGTTTTAGCAGGAGCATTGCATGCAATGGATTTGTCTAAAGACAAAATGATTACTGCTTACCGTAACCACGTTCAACCTATTGGTATGGGTACTGATCCAAAAAGAGTAATGGCAGAATTACTTGGAAAGGTTACTGGTACTTCAAAAGGAATGGGTGGTTCAATGCATATTTTTGATAAAGAACATGGTTTCTACGGTGGTCACGGTATTGTGGGTGCTCAAATTCCAGTAGGTGCTGGTATCGCTTTTGCTGACAAATATTTTGAAACAGGAGGTGTTACATTAACATATTTTGGAGATGGAGCTGCTCGTCAAGGTTCATTGCATGAAGCTTTCAATATGGCAATGAACTGGAAATTACCAGTAGTATTTATTGTTGAAAATAATGGTTATGCAATGGGTACTTCTGTTGAGAGAACTGCTAACCATACAGATATTTGGAAATTAGGTTTAGGTTATGAAATGCCTTGTGGACCTGTTGACGGAATGAACCCTATTAAAGTTGCTGAAGCTATGCATGAGGCAATAGATAGAGCTCGTCGTGGTGATGGACCAACTTTCCTTGAAATGAAAACATACCGTTACAGAGGACACTCAATGTCTGATGCGCAATTATACAGAACTAAAGAAGAGGTGGAAGAGTATAAAAAAATCGATCCAATTACTCAAGTTCTTGATATGATTAAAGAAAATAAATATGCTACTGATGCTGAAATCGAAACTATCGATCAGAGAGTAACTGATTTAGTTGCTGAATGTGAGAAATTCGCTGATGAATCTCCATTCCCAACAGCAGAACAATTGTATGACGTAGTGTACGAACAAGAAAATTATCCATTCATTCCTCATAGATTATAACATTATGGCAACAGTAATTACAATGCCGCGTTTGAGCGATACCATGACGGAAGGAACTGTGGCAACATGGCTTAAAAAAGTGGGTGACAAAATTAAAGAAGGAGATATTCTTGCTGAAATTGAAACAG
>CBFHBH010000049.1:0-10365 GCA_965653735.1 uncultured Flavobacterium sp.
CAATATTGTTTGTCTTGATAAGGAAACAATACATCGCGATAACTTTCCTCTTTATGTAAAGAATTTTTTATCGGTTTGTTTATAAGTGTTTCGTTAATAATATCAATTGCTTTGGTTGTGCAATTTCTATCAATAAATTTATACGTGTAAAACTTGTCTTCCGAAAAAAGCGATTTATTTAGTTTATCAAATAACTTTTGTTTTTCATCAAAAGTAATGTTTAAAACTTGCTCATAAATACTTCTGTTTTCTTCCTGATAACTATATTCAAAGTTTTCAAATGGATAAGCAGCAACATAATATTGTAAATCTCCTTTTACAAATTTTAGAATGAAATTTTCAGTTCTAAAATCGAACATGCCATAATTCCATACATAATCGAAGTTGTTTTTTTCGTCATTGATTCTGATGGCTGTGTGGCCATATAAAGTATGCGATTCATTAGCAACATCTACAGTTAGAATACTAACTTTTGTTTCGGGAGTAATTGGGTTAAATTGTGAAAAAGCAACAAGGCTGTATAGCAGAATAAAGAAATGCAGTAATTGTTTTTTCATGTTAATTTTTATCTAAAAA
The DNA here is from genome assembly GCA_965653735.1 of uncultured Flavobacterium sp. GTDB lineage: Bacteria > Bacteroidota > Bacteroidia > Flavobacteriales > Flavobacteriaceae > Flavobacterium. The sequence goes on from CBFHBH010000049.1 coordinate 577, forward strand.
TGGATAAATCAACTTTAAGCGAAAATACATTTGAGTACAATGCAGCAGCCTGATTTCCTAAATCGGTCAAAGCATAATCAACAGAAATTCCTTTATAGTGAAATCCTAAACCAATATTTGGTTGAAAACTTACCTTTTCCGATCCGCTAATTTGTAAAGTGTTTTGAAAATTTCCAACTCCAGCTCTTGCAAAAGCTAGATTGTTATAACCAAATTCAAATCCTAAGGCAGGAGAAATACTCACAAAACTTGTCGAAATAATATCGTTAGTCTGCTGAAATTGCATGTTTAAATTAGCTGAAGCCAAAAGACTCATGTCGTTGTGAAAATCAAATTTTCGGGCTGCACCCAATTGTGCTTTAGGTAATGTGATTTCACTGTTTTCAGGTAAGTCCTGATTTTGTAAAGGAGTTTGGGTTTGTGCGTCTTTAATTTTTTGGAATTCTTCTTCGTTAATATTCCAAATATTGTATGTTGTAGTTACATCTCGAACCATTAACCCAAATTGCCAATCGTTTTTTTGAAATTGTAATCCAATATCAAATCCAAATCCCCAAGAACTAGCAAAATCTCCAATAATTCTTCTAATAACTTTTGCATTTACACCATATTGAAAACCTTGAATAGGAAGTTCTCTTGCGTATGAGAAAGTAACACCATAATCGGCAGTAGAAAATAAACTAATTCTGTTGTAATCAATGTTTCCGTTAGAATCTATTAATTGAGTAGTATTTAAAATGTCATCAACCCCAAAACGTATAATATGTGCTCCCCAAGCACTTCTATCATCAATTTTTTTTGCAAAACCAGCATAGTCATATTGAGCAATGTTTGCAAAATAACTGGCATGCATTAAAGCAGCTTCGCTGTCTTCAATTTTTAATAAACCAGTTGGATTCCAATACCCTGAATTTACATCTCCACTATGTGCAACCATAGTATTGGCCATACCAAATGCGCGAGCATCCACACCAATATTCATAAATTCGTTGGAATATTTACGAATAGTTTGAGATTGCACACACCAAGTGATTGTTAATAATGTAATTAAGACTAGTTTTTTCAATGGGAAATAGTTTCAGCAAAGATTAAATAAAAATCTGATATATTAAACTCTGTTCTATATAAAGTTATTGTGTTAAATTTGCTTTGTTGTAAATAAACCAAACTTTAAAAATGAACATTAAAAAGCACATTCCCAATATTATAACATTAATTAATCTTTTTTGTGGTTGTATAGCATTAGTTTTCGCTTCTCAAAAACAGTTCGAACTAGCGTTCATATTTGTGAGTTTGGGAATATTTTTTGACTTTTTTGACGGATTTTTTGCCCGAATGTTTAAAGTGAACTCGGTTTACAATTAGATTCATTGGCCGATATGGTAACTAGTGGAGTAGTACCGGGTTATGTGATGTTTCAATTGATACTTAATTCATTTGGTTCAGATAAAGTTATTGATGTTAATTCTTGGGACAATTCCGTGATGATTATGCCGTTTTTAGGTTTTATAATTACACTTGGAGCTTGTTTTAGATTAGCAAATTTTAATATAGACACTCGTCAAACAGATTCTTTTATTGGATTGCCTACGCCAGCAAATGCGTTGTTTATTTTAAGTTTACCGCTTGTGATTCAATATTCAGGAATTGAGTTTGTTGTAGAGTCTTTGAAATGTATAAAAGTCCTTTTGGTTATTACACTTTTGAGTGCTTATGTTATGAATGCAGAAATTCCTCTGTTTTCTCTTAAAATCAAAAACTTTACTTTCCAGAAAAATGCTTTGCAAATTTTCTTTTTAGCAGTTTCAGTAACATTACTTGTGGGTTTTAAATATTTAGGAGTTCCTTTAATTATTTTATTTTACGTTTTGTTATCGGTAGTTAATAATGTTTTTATTAAAAAGGAAAAATAATTTATGCCGGTAAAAAAAGTTACCGTTAGAAAACCTCCAGCAAAACGAGGTGGTAAAACGACAGGTAAAAAACCTTCTTTTTTTTCGAGTTCTACATTTTTCAAATTGATTTTACTTTTCAGTTTGATTATAGTTATTTATAGTCAGCGAAATGTTTTAGCGTATTATTTAGGTTTTAAAACCGATAAGATATTTGTTGAAGCTAGAGAAGTTGCAGTAGATAAAGTGCTTGATGCACATATAGAGAAATCATTCGGTATTGATGTTTCTGAATATCAGGATAAAATAAATTGGGATAAGGTTAAAGAAATTGACGGCGGTTATCCCATAGAGTTTGTATTCGTTCGTGCTTCCATAGGAAATGAAAGAGCCGACAGAAAGTTTAAAAAGTATTGGAAGAAAGCCAAAGAAAAAGGTTTTATCTGCGGTGCCTATCATTATTATCGTCCCAATGAAAATTCGATTGAACAAGCAGATAATTTTATAAAGCAAGTTACTTTGGTTGAAGGTGATTTTCCGCCAGTGTTAGATATAGAAAAACTTCCTAAAACACAATCAATCGAACGTCTTAAAGTTGGACTGAAAAGATGGCTTGAAAAAGTTGAAGCACACTACGGAGTAAAACCTATTATTTATAGTGGTGAAAGTTACTATGAAGATTTTTTAAAAGATGACTTTGAAGAATATCCTTTTTGGATAGCAAACTATACTGCTTTTTATAAAGATATTGATGATGAATGGTCTATCTGGCAACTAACAGAAAATGGCCGTATACCAGGAATAAAAGGTCCTGTAGATATTAATATCTATAATGGAACTTCGGTTGAAATGAAAGAACTTTTAATTAAGTAATCTTGATTATTTTTTTGGCAAAAAAACCATCATTAAAATAATAATTATTGTAAGAACTGCAAAAATTCCAATACCTTTTTTATTGGCAAAATTAACAGTCCAACCCATCCATTCAATTCTTTTGTTAACCCATCCACGTGGATCTTCAGGATTGTAATAAATTCCTCCCCATTTCCAGTTTTTAGGGTCGTTGTGCCATTTTTCGATTTGTTCTTTTGTGGGTTGCATATTCTATAGATAAAAAATGGGAGGATAATAATTCCTCCCATGTTAAAATATAAATTATTGAATAATAATTTTATGAGTTTCAAGAGTATTGTCTACTTCAACTTTTAATAAATAAATTCCTTTATCTAGTTGACTAACATCTAAACTGTTTTCTCCTTTTTTTAGGCTTAAAGTTTTTATTCTTTTTCCACTTATTTCAAAAAGACTAACTTCTACTTCTTTATCAAAGTTTAAATATAGAATATCCTTTGTTGGATTTGGATAAATATTGTTTTTAATCAATTTTTGAGGTGTAGAAGTATTTATTTGTTTATTTATTTCTTCTTCATCACTATTTAACACTAAATCGGTTTCATATACAATTGAACCACATGAATTAGAGGTTGTTAGTTTTAATTTTGCTGAAAACGGTGGACAAGCACTTACTGTGGCTAAGTTCCCATTTGGATAAAAATCAACATATCCTGTACTGTTTATCAATTCCCAATTGTAGTTAAAATTACTTGTGGTTGCAGATTGGTAATCTTTTGCTTTATATTCAAATATACAATGACTTGTTCTAACTGTTTCGATTACTGGATTAGGAAATCCTATAGGTATAACTTTTGATATAGTTATGATTTGTCCACATTGATTGGTTATTTGTGCATTAAGAGTGCAAAGACCATCAGTTGAACTTGTACTTAGGGTAATTTGAGAGTTTGATTGATTAACTATATTAACATTGCTATTTCCTGTTATTGACCATAGTACAGTTGTATTGTTTGGTAAATTTATTAAGTTATAAATGTTATTACCTGGACAAATTGTGTTATTGCCGTTTATAGCTAATCCATTTGTTGTGAATTGAGAGCGATTTACTATAGCAGTTTGCGTTTGTTGATTAACACCATTAACAACAGGTGTCACACTCACGTTTGAGGGTAAAGAGTTTGGAGAATTTGGTTTTAAATAGATGTTGGAGTTTGAAATTGCAGAAAACAATGTCCAACCTGGATAACTCCAATTATAAGTTACATTCTGAGTGTTATATTGATTTTCTACCCAAAATTCTTTTACATCTGTAGAGCCACAAGGTATAGATAGTGATGAAGGATGTAAATAAAAAGTTGGAGTAGCAGTTTTTATTATTGGAAAATTACAACTATTGTATTCTGAATTTGATGATGATTTCAGTGTAGCAAATAGTGTTCCTCCAGAAAGGTCAAAGTCAGATGCATTAATTGTTGTAGAAATTCCTCTATAAGCAGTTGATGTGTTATTGGAACCCGGTAAAAAATCAGCATCTAAAATTTGAATTGAAGATCTATAAATACGCCAATCTTGAGCGTGTTTTCGTGTATAAATTGTCAAGGTGCTTAATCCTAATGTTAAATTTGTGGGTTTATCTATTTTTATATTTATTGTTAAAGTTAAACTTGGACTGGTTTTAAAATCGATTGTCCCACAATTTGTTACAGTGTTAGACTGCCCATTGTTGTTGTAAGTTATTGATTCAATAGTAACAGTTTGACTATTGGCAACAAAATTTAGTGCCAAAATCATAATTAAAATAATTCTTTTCATGAGTTTAATTTGTTTTCACAAAAGAAAGAAAAATATTATTAATTTATTTAATAATATTTAGTTAAAACTCAATCTTCGTTCTTCTTAACTCAAAGTTTTGGCCAAGATATACACGACGTACCATTTCATCTTCTACTAATTCTTCAGGAACTCCGGCTTTTAGGATTCCGCCTTCAAACATCAAGTAGGTTTTATCTGTAATGGCAAGTGTTTCTTGTACGTTGTGGTCGGTAATTAAAATACCTATGTTTTTGTTTTTAAGTTTTGCAACAATACGCTGAATGTCTTCTACCGCAACAGGGTCAACCCCTGCAAAAGGTTCGTCAAGTAATATGAATTTAGGATCTGTTGCTAAACAACGAGCAATTTCGGTACGACGACGCTCACCACCTGAAAGTAAATCACCTCTGTTAGTACGAATATGACCTAATGAAAATTCATCAATCAAAGCTTCCATTTTAGCTTCTTGTTCTTGTTTAGTCAAGTTTGTTAGTTGAAGTACACTTAAAATGTTTTCTTCAATAGTCATTTTTCTAAAAACAGAAGCTTCTTGAGCCAGATAACCAATTCCGTTTTGAGCACGTTTGTACATTGGGTAATCAGTAATATTCATGTCATCAAGATAGATGTTCCCTGAATTTGGTTTTACCAATCCCACAATCATATAAAAAGAGGTCGTTTTTCCGGCACCATTAGGGCCTAATAAACCAACAATTTCCCCCTGATTTACTTCCACCGAAATCCCTTTTACAACCGTCCTTTTTTTGTAGGTTTTGATTAAATTATCTGCTCTTAATATCATCAATCTTTGATTATTAGATTATTTATAATTTGAATCCGCAAAGTAACGAATAAACAAATCGCAAATAGTCGAATTAACAATTATTTAGTTTCTTCTAAAGCTTCCCAAAATTCGTAAGCTCTTCTTAGATGAGGAATTACGATTGTTCCGCCTACTAAAGTAGCTACGCTCATTGCTTCCATCATTTCTTTTTTATTGATACCTAACTTGTAACAAGTCTCTAAGTGATACTTGATGCAATCGTCACAACGCAATACAGCCGATGCTACAAGTCCTAAAAGCTCTTTAGTTTTAACATCTAAAGCGCCTTCAGTATAAGTGTTCGTGTCTAAATTAAAAATACGTTTGATGACTTTATTGTCATCTGCTAATAATTTCTCGTTCATTTTTGAACGATAATCGTTAAATTCTTGTACTAAGTTGCTCATTTTTTTCTTTCTTTTTTACTACTAACTTCGAGATTAGTATACTTATTTCATAGATTAAAAGCATTGGAACTGCTACAGTAATTTGACTTACCACATCTGGAGGAGTTACAATTGCTGCAATAATTAAGACAATAACAACAGCATATTTTCTTGTGTTTTGTAAGAAAGTAGGGGTTACTAATCCAATTTTTGTCAACAAATAAATTATTATTGGCAATTCGAAAAATAAACCTCCTGCTATTACCGAAGTTTTAATCATGCTTATGTATGATTCTAAATTGAATTCGTTTTTTACAACATCACTTACTGAAAACGTTGCAACGAAGTTTACAGACATTGGCACAATTACATAGTAACCAAAAAGTACTCCAATGAAGAAAAGCAATGAAGCAGTAATTACGAAAACCTTAGCATACTTGCGTTCACTTTCATATAGGGCAGGACTAATAAACTTCCATACTTCCCATAAAAGATATGGGAAACCTAGTATAAAACCTGCCGTGATACATGTCCAAACAAAGACATTTACCTGACCTTCCATGCTTGTGTTTTGTATGGTAAAAGGTAATTCTTCGATGCAAATGGTTTCGGCAAAACCTAAATAATGTGAAGCATCACAAAAAAATCTGTAGGTTACAAAATCAACTTTTGTTGGACCAAAAATAATGTCGTCAAAAATAAAATCGGACACAAAATATACTGCGATTGCAAGTATAACAATAGCGGTCGAGCTTCTAACTAATAACCATCTTAACTCTTCTAGATGGTCTAAAAAGGACATTTCTCCTAAACTTTTCTTCGCCATTTTATATAATTCCTTCCTTTAAAATATCGTGAATATGGATAATTCCAACATATTCTTCTTTATCAAAAACTACCAACTGAGTTATGGAAAAATCTTCCATAGTATTAAAAGCGTCAATAACCATACTTTCTAGCTGAACAGTTTTTGGATTTATTGTCATGATGTCTTTTGCAATTAAACCCGAAATGGTTTCTGTTTTATTAAGCATTCTTCTAATATCTCCATCAGTAATAATACCTACTAGCTTTTTATCTTCCATTACTGCTGTAACTCCTAATCGTTTTTCTGATATTTCGACAATAACATCTTTGATAGATGAACTGCTGCTTACCATTGGTTTGTGAGTTCTGTCAAGCATATCAGTAACGCGTAATAATAATTTTTTTCCTAAAGCCCCACCTGGATGATATTTTGCGAAATCCTCACTTTTAAAGTTTCTCATTTCCATTAAACAAACAGCCAATGCGTCACCTAAAACCAATTGTGCAGTCGTGCTATTTGTTGGGGCTAAGTTGTTTGGACATGATTCGTTATCTACATGAGCATTTAAAACTAAATCTGAACCTTTTCCTAAGAATGAAGTAAGATTTGCAGTCATGCCAATTAATGGATTTCCGTATCTTTTTAGTAGAGGGACCAAAACTTTAATTTCTGGGCTGTTACCACTTTTAGAAATACAAATAATGGCATCTTCTGGTTGGATCATTCCTAAATCTCCGTGAATGGCTTCGGCTGCGTGTAAAAACATGCTTGGAGTTCCAGTCGAATTGAAAGTCGCAACCATTTTTTGCGCAATAATGGCGCTTTTTCCAATTCCTGTAACTACTAATCTTCCTTTGCAGTTGTAAATTAACTCAACTGCTTTTGCGAAATCTTCTGTTAAGTAATTGGTTAGTTGCGCTATAGAGTCGCTTTGTGATAGGATTGTGTTTTTGGCACTAGCCAAAATATTTTCTTTTGTAATCAAAACAGAATAGTTTTAAATTTGTGTGTGAAAAAGAAATTTGTATCTTTATCTGTGCAAATTTATAAAAATACTGTTATTATAGGATGAGTTCTAACGAAATTGATTTACATAAGGAGCTAAAAAAATATTTTGGGTTCGACCAATTTAAAGGATTGCAAGAACAAGTTGTTCGAAGCATAGTTTCAGGAAAAAACACTTTCGTAATAATGCCTACCGGTGGGGGTAAGTCATTATGTTACCAATTGCCGGCCTTGATTAAAGAAGGAACGGCTATCGTTGTATCTCCATTGATTGCTTTAATGAAAAATCAGGTTGACGGACTAAGAAGCTTAGGTTCAGAGTTTGGCATTGCACATGTATTGAATTCATCTCTTAATAAAACAGAAATTGCACAAGTAAAAAAAGATATTTCTACAGGTTTAACCAAGTTACTTTACGTAGCGCCCGAATCCCTTACAAAAGAAGAGTATATTGAGTTTTTAAGAGGCGAGAAAATTTCTTTTGTTGCTATTGATGAAGCGCACTGTATTTCAGAGTGGGGACACGATTTTAGGCCAGAATACCGTAATTTAAGAAACATAATAAAAGCTTTAGGGGATATTCCAATTATAGGTTTGACAGCAACAGCAACTCCTAAAGTTCAGGAAGATATTCTGAAAAACCTTGATATGCCTGATGCTAATACTTTTAAAGCATCATTTAATAGGCCAAATTTATTTTATGAAGTACGTACAAAAACTAAAAATGTTGAGGCAGACATCATAAGATTTATAAAACAACACAAAGGTAAATCAGGGGTTATATACTGTTTGAGCAGAAAAAAGGTTGAAGAAATTGCTCAGGTTTTACAAGTAAACGGTATATCAGCTGTTCCTTATCATGCAGGTCTCGATGCAAAAACAAGAGCAAAGCACCAAGATATGTTTCTAATGGAAGATGTTGATGTGGTTGTGGCAACTATTGCTTTTGGGATGGGTATCGATAAACCAGATGTTCGATTTGTAATACATCATGATATTCCAAAATCATTAGAGAGTTATTATCAAGAAACGGGTCGTGCTGGACGTGATGGAGGAGAAGGCCATTGTTTGGCTTACTATTCATACAAAGATGTTGAGAAGCTGGAGAAATTTATGGCAGGAAAACCAGTAGCTGAGCAGGAAGTAGGTTTTGCTTTATTGCAAGAAGTTGTAGCTTATGCAGAAACTTCAATGTCAAGACGCAAGTTTCTACTACATTATTTTGGTGAAGAATTTGACAGTGAAACTGGTGAGGGGGCAGATATGGATGATAATGTTCGTAATCCTAAACCTCAAGTAGAAGCAAAAGATCAAGTTGTAAAACTTCTTGAAGTTATAAAAGAAACGAAGAGTATTTATAAATCTAAAGAAATTGTATTAACACTTATAGGCAAAGTAAATGCTGTGATCAAAGCACATAGAACCGATACTCAAAAATTCTTTGGTATTGGTAAAGATCATGACGAGCGCTATTGGATGGCAGTTTTACGATTGGCTCTTGTTGACGGATTAATTTCTAAAGATATTGAGTCTTATGGTATACTTAAAGTAACAGAAAAAGGGTTGGCTTTTATAAAAAATCCTACCTCATTTATGATGGCTGAAGATCACGAATACAGTGAAAGTGAAGATGAAACTATTGTAACAGCTTCAAAATCTTCAGGAGTAGCTGATGAGGCTTTAATGTCTATGCTAGTAGATTTAAGAAAAAAAGTTGCCAAAAAAGAAGGAGTTCCTCCATATGTGGTATTTCAGGAATTTTCTCTTGAAGATATGGCCTTAAAATACCCTGTTTCAATCGATGAATTGAGTAATGTACAAGGAGTTGGTGAAGGGAAGGCCAAAAAATATGGTAAAGATTTTGTTGCTTTAATTGCCAGATATGTAGAAGATAATGATATTATGCGTCCGGATGATTTAGTGGTTAAATCGACGGGAGCAAATTCGGCATTAAAACTTTATATTATTCAGAATATAGATCGTAAATTACCTTTAGAAGATATTGCGAAGGCAAAAGGCTTAGATATGGATACTTTACTCAAAGAAATGGAGCAAATTGTGTATTCTGGAACTAAGCTTAATATTAAATATTGGGTTGATGATATATTAGATGAAGATCAACAAGAAGAAATTCACGAATATTTTATGGAATCTGAATCAGACAGCATAGAAAAAGCCTTAAAGGAATTTGATGGCGATTACGATACA
>CBFHBH010000050.1:0-10327 GCA_965653735.1 uncultured Flavobacterium sp.
ACCGCTGTTAGTGGTAGTTGCGTTTTTAATCCACAGCTTCGTCATTATCATAAAATGAACTTGGAATACAATCTAAAATTCTTTCCAATTCTTCATCTTCAATTTTTAGTTGTAAATCTGTAAAATCTAATCTTTCTAATGTAGAAATCTGGCAAATGTCACATCTGTTTAACAATGAAGCCTGATACATACAAAATAGCATGAAAGTCAAATTTTCAAATAAAATGCTTCTTGCAAATGCGGTAAATCTTAAGTAAACAAATTCTTCCTCGACTTCAACTCCGTCTATAAAGCATCCATGAAGTTTTTTTGTGATACTATATTCAAAGCCAATATTACTAAGATTAGTAACTATTTCTATAATCTCTGTTCTACTGAAACCTGTAACGCGAGTTAATAATGATGTTCTTTCGTGAAAATCTTCAAATAGATTTCCTGTGCAAGTATTAAGAATTAATTGAACAAGAAACTTTCTTTCATTTTGGTTCATCTTTTTCAAGCGGTCAAAGATAAAATATACATGTTCGTGTATTTCTTGCTCGGTAAAATCTTCGTAGATAGTTTGAAATATACGATTTATAAAAGGCAATTTTTCCGGAAGAAAATTTTCAGGCTCTAAGTATCCCAGTTTTTTTATTATTTTTTTTCCCAACTGTAGAGGCGTATTTTCTTTAGCCGAAACATAACCAATGGTTTTTCTAATTCCGGGTATTTCTGTTGAATCAAATCTTACAGGTAAAATATATTCTTCGTTTTCAGAAAACGCTCTGGCTTGTGCACTTTTTAATTCGTGATTTGTCCACAGTTTTTTTTCGTAATGTTCAGATATGAATATAATAGCATATTTAGCTTTGTTTTGATAAACGTCATCTAGATGTTGGTATAAATCTTTTCCCCAAAGATTGACATCTTCATAACTGTCATAGAAAACTTTCGCTCCGTTCTTTCTCAAATAAGAAGCCGTTTTTTCTACATATTTTCTATCTTCTCCCGCAAAGGAAAGAACAACGTCATATTCAAGATTTAAACATTTTTCCATAAAGTTTGTCTAGCAATTACCACTAACCCATATATAGGCGAACCTATTCAATCGTATTTATTGTTATTATTGAAACAATTTAAAAATGCGCACTTCGCATTTTGTATTGCTTCTTTCAAATATAACGAAAATCATTATTAAAATAAAAGGTTTGCGTTGTTGTGCTAGCTTCTAGAAAATAACTGTGATTTTTTTTCTACAATAAAAAAAATTGGCACAAGGTTGTGTGAAAATAATTAGGTAATTTTTTTTGGCACAAAGTTGTGATAAAATGATTTTTATGATTTTTTTTGGCACAAAAATACTATCACAAAGTAGTAATAGTATGCAGCAAAAAATAGTTTAGTTACATTTACAAGATTAACAGCTATAATAAAATGTCAATAGAAACCCATCCCAATTGGTTTTATGATTTCTCTCCCATGAAAACCTTGGTGTTAGGGAGTTTTCCACCACATCAAAGCAAGCATTCCTTTCCATTTTATTATCCCAATAAGCAAAATAGATTTTGGAAAGTAATGTCGGTTATTTCAGGAATTGAACTGGTGGCTAGCCTTTCAGATGCACACAAAGTTATTGAAGAACGCAAGGCTATAATGCGAAAACTAGCGATGGGTATTCATGATGTAGCTCTAAAAATAAAAAGGAAGAATAACAGTTCGTTAGATTCTAATATTGTAATTGTGGAGTTTCAGGATATAATGGCAATTATAAATAACCATCCTGAATTGGAACAAATTGTACTTCTTGGTTTTTCAGCTAAAAATAGCGCGGCTCAAAATTTTATAAAGTACACCCAAAATCAAAAATTATTGACCAAGTTTCCTATTGATTTTAAAATAGGTTCTGAAAATATCTTTTTTATCTACTATCAAAACCGAGAAATAAAATGTGTAATTCTTAATTCGACTTCTTCCGCTAGCCGAATTACTCTGAACGAACTGGTTAGTCAGTTTTCAAAGTATATTCAGTAGAATTGATATTTTTTTATTCGAATGAGTTAGATTTGAAAGAAATTTCTTTTTGATTACTATGAATTTGAGAGCACTTTTACTTTTTTTGATGTTTCCTTTTTTTACAAATGCTCAAGTTGTTAAGAAGGGAAAGATTAAACTTGATAATTCAGTAATCCTGGATGATAAGCTAAGAGAAACCTCTGGTTTGATTCATTGGAATAGTAAATTGTGGACACATAATGATGATACAGATACAAATTTATATGCACTTGATACTGTAAGTGGAGCTATTTTAGAAACATATAGTTTAGAGGGTGTTGTTAATAAGGATTGGGAGGAAATTGCCCAGGATGATGAATATTTATATGTTGGTGATTTTGGTAATAATGCTTCAGGAAATAGAAAAGACTTGCATATTCTTAAAATAGAGAAACAATCTTTACTGATGAGAAAACCTTCTATAGAATATATCAAATTTGCTTACGAAGACCAAAATGATTTTGGAATAAACAAACCAAATAGGACCAACTTTGATTGTGAAGCTTTTATAGTTGTGCAAGACAGTCTTTTTTTGTTCACTAAAGAATGGAAAAGTAAAAAGACTACAGTGTATAAATTACCAAACCGAGTAGGGGAATTTGTTGCTCAAAAAGGGGAGAGTTATAATGTAAAAGGATTGGTGACTGGAGCAAGTTATTATCCTTCAAAAAAAATACTGGCACTTTGTGGTTATACTAGAAAAGGAAAGCCTTTTATTGAGTTGTTTTACAATTTTAAAGGCAATGATTTCTTTTCTGGTAGTAAAAAAAGAATTAAGCTAAAGCCTAGATTTATGCAAATTGAGGCCATTTCTACAAATGATGGTGTTCATTATTATTTGACCAATGAAGAATTAAAATTTGGTTTTATTGATAAATCCCAACAAATACATAAACTCGATTTGAGTGATTTTTTAAAGTAGATTAGAATTCTCCATCTACATAAAACCAATTGTCATTTTCAAAAATAAAAGTTGATTTTTCGTAATGTATTTGAGCTTTAAGGGAACTGTCAAGGTAATACGCTTTAAAAGTAACAGTATTTGTGGTTGTTGCTAAAACTTCAAGTTTAACCCATTGATTACTTTGCGACCAATCCAAAATATCTTCTTTTTTGTGAAATTTTCGAGTAGAACTGTGTGTTGTTTTAATCAAATAATCTGCACCACCAGTTGCAAAAGCACTGTAACGAGAACGCATTAAATCTTCAGCAGATGATGCTTTTTGTTTTCCTTCGATTAAAGGTTTGCAACATTCTTCAAAAGAAATTGGTCTTCCGCAATAACAATTTGAACTCATTTGGTTATTCTTCTAAATCTTCTTCTCCGCCTAATTTAAGAGAAACTAAAATACCTGTTATAAGAGATATTGCAATAAATCCTAACGATACCCATTCTGGAAATTTGTAGTGGTGTACTAATAACATTTTAATTCCAACAAAAGTCAGAATAGCAATTAAGCTGTATTCTAAATAGCTGAATTTTTCTAACATGTTAGCCAAGAAGAAATACATAGAGCGCAATCCAAGAATCGCAAATATATTAGAACTGAATACTAAAAAAGGGTCAGAAGTAATCGCTAAAATTGCCGGTACACTATCAACAGCAAATAAAACATCCATTACTTCAATTACTATTAATGCCACAAATAAAGGAGTTGCAGCTCTTCCTTTTTTGGTAGGTACGAAGAATTTTTCACCATCTGTTTCAGAAGTTAAAGGCATTATTTTGCCTAAAGCTCTGTATATAAAAGATTCTTTTGGCTCAAAATCGTCTTCTTCACTATTAAACAACATTTTGATAGCTGTAAAGATTAAAAAACCTCCAAATAAATAAGTAGTCCAACTAAATTTGTTAATGATTAATACACCGAAGTATATCATCAATCCTCTAAAAATAATAGCTCCTAAAATACCCCAGAATAAAACTCTGTGCTGGTATTTTTGAGGAATTTTGAAAGAAGCAAAGATTACGGCAATCACAAATATATTGTCAATACTTAAGGAAAGCTCTATCAAATAACCAGTGATGTATTTCATTGTTGCGGCTGCAGGCTTCAACTGATCTGGATTGGCAACGTGTCCGTTTTGGTATAACCAATAAATTACTCCGGAAAAGGCAAATGATAAAGAAACCCAAATCGCTGTCCACATACTGGCTTCTTTTGTAGAAATGATGTGTGGGTTTTTATTAAAAACTCCTAAGTCTAATGCAAGAAAAATAAATACGGCTACTAAAAAACAAATCCAAACAATCATATCTTACTATTTTGAGGTTTACAAATATAATCTTTGATTTTGGAATATTAAATTTTTAACGTTTTGTTGTCTTAAAATTATATTTTTAATAATTTACCATTAAATTTTAGGGGGTATATATGTGTTAAATTAAAAATTTCAATATATTTGCTTCAAATTTAAGGGGTATAACTCAATTTAATTAATTTTATGGCAACACTACGATTTCAATCTTTACAAAAAGCGACTAGCAGAAAGCCAGTAGCGGTAGAAGAATTAGACAAAAAGTCGGCAATTTTTGGTACAAACGTTTTTGGCGATAAAGCCATGCGACAATTTTTAACTCCAGAAGCTTACAAAGCAGTACAAAGCGCTATCCAGCACGGAACTAAAATTGACCGTAAATTAGCAGATTATATAGCTATGGGAATGAAGGAGTGGGCTTTGTCAAAAGGAGTTACTCATTACACACACTGGTTCCAACCATTAACTGGTACAACAGCTGAAAAGCACGATGCTTTCTTTGAAACGTCTTTTGATGGTAGTGACCCAGTTGAAAAATTCGGTGGAGGACAATTAGTACAGCAAGAGCCAGATGCATCATCTTTCCCTAACGGTGGAATTAGAAATACATTCGAAGCTCGTGGATATACAGCTTGGGATCCAACATCTCCTGCTTTTATCTTTGGTACTACTTTATGTATTCCAACAGTTTTCGTTTCGTATACTGGTGAAGCATTAGATAATAAAACACCTTTATTAAGAGCATTACATGCTATTGATAATGCAGCTACTGATGTAGCTAAATATTTCGATAAAAATGTTAAAAAAGTAACACCAACTTTGGGTTGGGAACAAGAATATTTCTTGGTAGATGCTGCTTTGGCTTCTTCAAGACCTGATATCTTAGCAACTGGTAGAACTTTATTAGGTCATACTTCTGCTAAAGGACAACAATTAGAAGATCACTATTTCGGTTCAATTCCTACACGTGTATTGCAATATATGCGTGATTTGGAAAACGAATGTATGTTGTTAGGTATTCCGGTAAAAACACGTCACAATGAGGTAGCGCCTAATCAGTTTGAGTTGGCACCAATCTTTGAAGAGACTAACTTAGCAGTGGATCACAACTCTTTATTAATGGATGTGATGCAAAAAGTGGCTGAACGTCATGATTTTAAAGTGTTATTCCACGAAAAGCCTTTCAAAGGAGTGAACGGTTCAGGAAAACATAATAACTGGTCTTTGGCAACAGATACAGGAGTGAATTTATTATCTCCAAGCAAAACGCCAATGAGCAACTTACAGTTCTTGACTTTCTTTATCAATACCATCAAAGCGGTACATGATTATGAAGAATTGATGAGAGCTTCTATCTCTTCAGCAAGTAACGATCACCGTTTAGGAGCTAACGAAGCACCACCAGCAATCATTTCGGTATTTATTGGTCAACAATTGACAAAAGTATTGGAAGAATTAGAAGGTGTGACTAAAGGAAAATTATCTCCTGAAGAGAAAACGGATCTTAAATTAAATGTTGTAGGTAAAATTCCAGATGTATTATTAGATAATACTGATAGAAACAGAACATCTCCATTTGCTTTCACAGGAAATAAATTTGAATTCCGTGCTGTAGGTTCATCTGCAAACTGTGCTGTTTCAATGACAACTTTAAATTCAATTGTTGCTAAGCAATTAATCGATTTCAAAGCTGAGGTTGATGCATTAATAGATAAAAAAGGATTAAAGAAAGACGAAGCAATCTTTAATGTATTGAGAGAATATATCAAGCAAACTAAAAATATCCTTTTTGAAGGTGATGGTTATAGTGAAGCTTGGGAAAAAGAAGCTAAAAAACGTGGATTGAGTAATCATAAAACAACTCCAAAAGCGTTAAAAGCGAAGGTTTCTAAAAAAGCGATGGACTTATTCCATGAATTAGGAGTAATGAATCACGTTGAGGTGGAAGCTCGTTACGAAATCGAATTGGAAGAGTATACTAAGAAAATCCAAATCGAAGGTCGTGTGTTAGGTGATATTGCTAGAAATCATGTTATTCCAACGGCTATTCGTTACCAAAACGTACTAATCGAAAACGTAAAAGGACTAAAAGAAATTTTTGGTAAAGATTTCGAGAAAATTGCTAAAGAGCAAATCGGTTTAATCAAAGAAATTTCTGAACATATCGAAGGAATCAACAAAAATGTGGACGATATGATTGAAGAGCGTAAAAAAGCAAACAATCTTTCATCTTCAGAAAAAATGGCCGAAGCTTACTGTGATAAAGTGAAACCTTATTTTGATGTTATCCGTGAACACTGCGATAAATTAGAATTGTTAGTTGATGATGAAATTTGGACATTAACTAAATACAGAGAATTATTGTTTACAAAATAATTTTGAACTTGATTATATTGAAGACTGTCTGGAGCAATCCAGACAGTTTTTTTGTTTATATTCGTTATATGAAGAATTTGATTGTTTTATTATTGATTACTGTTGTGACATCTTTAAAAATTGATGCTCAGGAAAAATTCTCTGTTTATTTCGAAAGTAATAAGCATAGCTTGAATGCTGCTGAATACGAGTCGTTTTTAAATTGGATGATGAAAAACAAAGAATCTAAAATTTTATCAATGCATGGTTTTACTGACGAAGATGGAACCAATCAATACAATGACACTCTGGCCTCTAAAAGAGTTCAATCGATTCTAAAAATAATCAACGGGAAAGTAAAAATTCGTGAAGACTTTAAAAAGATAAGTTTTGGAGAAAATTTTCAGCAATCACCAGATAAGAAAGAGAATAGGAAAGTGGTTATTTACTATTTACTTCAAAAAGATTTGTCAAAAGAAGAAGAAATACTGGGTTTAAAAGCCAAGGGGTATGTTTTGGTAAAGAGAAAGTCATTTCCAGATAAAATAACGGTTACAAATCCAAACGGAACAAAATCTGAATATAAGCTTGATGTTGAATTTATGAAGACTCTTAACGAAGCGCCAAAAGGACAAAAGCTTAAAATAGAAAATCTAAACTTTATCCTAAATACTTATGCGGTAACTAATGAGTCAAGAGGAAAACTATACGAGTTGCTTCTAGTAATGCAAAACAATCCAAAGTTGAAAATAGATATTCAAGGTCATGTGTGCTGTGTGAAATCAGATAAGCAAGATTTGTCGACACAAAGAGCGAAAGCTGTGTATAAGTTTTTAGAAATCAATGAAATTGATAAGACCCGTATGAGTTACCAAGGATTTGGAAGCACTCAGCCATTATTTGCTGTACCTGAAAAATCTGAAACCGAGCGAGCAGCAAATCGAAGAGTTGAGATTGAAATTATTGAAAACTAAAAATGAACTCATAATTCATAATTCATAATTAAATTTTATCTTTGCGCCACAACAACACTAACTAATTTCATGAGTTCAGATACTTCAAAAAGGTATGCACTTCGTGGCGTTTCTGCTGCTAAGGAAGATGTGCATAATGCCATTAAAAACATAGATAAAGGATTATTTCCAAAAGCTTTCTGTAAAATTGTTCCTGATTATTTAACTAATGATGAAGATTATTGTTTAATCATGCATGCAGATGGTGCGGGGACTAAATCTTCTTTGGCGTATATGTACTGGAAAGAAACAGGAGATATGTCTGTTTGGAAAGGTATAGCTCAAGATGCTTTAATAATGAACATTGATGATTTATTGTGTGTGGGAGCTGTCGATAATATTATGCTTTCTTCAACCATAGGTCGAAATAAAAATCTGATTCCTGGTGAAGTTATTTCTGCGATTATTAATGGAACAGAAGATTTAATAGAAGAATTAAAATCATTTGGCGTTACTATCAATTCAACAGGTGGCGAAACTGCCGATGTTGGTGATTTAGTTCGTACAATCATCGTAGATTCAACGGTTACAGCTCGTATGAAGCGTGCCAATGTAATTGATAATGCAAATATAAAAGCTGGGAATGTTATCGTCGGATTGGCTTCTTACGGGCAAGCATCTTACGAATCATCATATAACGGCGGAATGGGAAGTAACGGATTGACATCTGCGCGTCATGATGTGTTTGCTAAATATCTAGCCGAAAAATATCCAGAAAGTTATGATGCTTCAGTTCCTTCAGATTTAGTCTATTCAGGAAACGTGAAATTGACAGATGCTGTTGAAGGTTCTCCAATAGATGCTGGAAAATTAGTGTTGTCTCCAACACGTACGTATGCTCCAATCATTAAAAAAATACTTGAAAAATATTCTCCAAACGACATTCACGGAATGGTGCACTGCAGTGGTGGGGCGCAAACAAAGGTATTACACTTTGTGGATAATGTTCATGTGATTAAAGATAATTTATTTCCAGTGCCACCTTTGTTTAAATTAATTCAGGAGCAATCTGGAACCGATTGGAAAGAAATGTATCAGGTGTTCAATTCTGGTCACCGTATGGAATTATATGTATCTCCAGAAATTGCTAACGACATTATCGAAATTTCTAAATCATTTAATGTAGATGCTCAAATTGTGGGTAGAGTAGAAGCATCTCAAAATAAAAAACTTACTATTACTTCAGAATTTGGTACTTTTGAATATTAGTAGCAATTTCCCGCTGTACACTATATCTTTTTTGTAGCCTGAGTAGATTCCTGAGCTTGTCGAAGGATCGAAGGCTACAAAAAAGGATGCCGTTTCCATCGGGGCTAAAATAAATTCAAAGTATGTACGAACTACTTTTTTGGAAATACCTAGATGAGATTTACTTAAATCATCAAGAAGTTTATGAAGCTTTAATAGAAAAACAATCAGTCGATGGTTTAGAAGATTTACCTATCGATATTATTATAAATAGAATTTCTAAAGTTTTCTCTAATTGGGAAAAAGTAGATGATTTTAGTTTTAAGAATACAAAAGGAGTAGGGGCATTCCATATAATTACTACATCACAAAGTGTCCAAATCAATTGCTACGGTACAAAAGGTGGCGATATGGAAAAACTATGTCAAATAATGGAAGAGTTCAAGTGTCCATTATATGATCCGCAAGTTCCTGTGCGTTATGATGAATTTAATGAATAATTATAGATGAAGATAAACCCAAAAATAGGAATTGACCAATTGGTTTTCGGGATGAAACAAAAAGACGTAGAAAAAATCTATGGAAGTCCTGACAAACAATTTAAAGATGAAGATCAAAACATCATTTACTTATACAATGATAAAAAATGGCGTTTGACATTTTATGAAGACGAAGATTTCCGTTTTGGATATATTATTTCTTCAAATTCAAATTTAGAATTGTTCGACCAAAAAATTATTGGACAATCAATTCAAACAGTTGAAGATTTGCTAAAATCAAAGAATTTTAAGACTATGGAAGTAGAATCATTTGATTCAGTCGATAATTACTTTAATGAAAGTAATTGGATGATTTTTCAAGTAGAATACAATGAAATAATCCGATTTGAACTAGGAGCAGTTTTTAACGAAAAAGAAGACGAATTCGACTGGAAGTTTAAAGGATAAATCGTCTTGCGATCCCTGAGCGAAGTCGAAGGGAAAGTTTTAATAAAAAATCCCGCCTTTTGAGCGGGATTAATTTGAATTATTTTGTTGGAGTTCCTGCAGGGGCAGGCATCGCTTCTAATAACTCTAATTCAAAAACCAAATTAGTATTAGGAGGAATAACACCACCAGCACCTTGAGCACCATATCCTAAGTTTGAAGGAATAAAAAGTAACGCTTTATCGCCAATGTTCATTTTCTCTAAACCTTCTAAAAATCCTGGTATTAAACCATCTTTTTTTCCTGCTTGGAAAGGGAAAGGTTGGTAGCCATTTTGCGCAGCACGATTAGCATCCCATTTTCCGTATGCTTTGTTTACATCAGCATAACTTGAATCAAATAAGTTACCATCTTCAAAATAACCAGCATAGTTCACATATACTGTAGAACCAGCAACTGGTTTTTTACCAGAACCTTTTTGAATAATGTTATATACCAATCCTGATTCAGTTTTTGTTCCAGAAGCTTTTGCTTGTGCAAATGTTGCTACTT
>CBFHBH010000051.1:0-10053 GCA_965653735.1 uncultured Flavobacterium sp.
TACTTCTAAAAAATCAGCAGTTATATCATTGCCAAATGCTGAAGGAGGTATTGAGCAGTTTGAGGTTTTTGAAGCATCAAACTTTGATGCTGAATTACAAGCTCAGTTTCCTGAAATTAGAGCCTTTTCTGGAAAAGGACTTACGGATAAGTATGCTACTTTAAAAATCAGTATTTCTCCAGAAGGAATTCAAACTATGGTTTTTAGAGTTGGTAAAGAAAACGAATTTATGGAGCCGTATTCTGCAGACCGTAAAATTTATGCAGTTTATAAATCTCAAAGAGAAAAAGGGAAATTAAACTGGACTTGTTCTGTTGATGATAAAAAAGCATTTGATGATATTTCAAATAAAATTGGTTCAGTTCAAAAATCGACAGCTGGGCAATTAAAAACAATGCGTTTAGCACAATCTTGTACAGCAGAGTATGCTAACTATTTTGGAGCTACTTCTGCTGCTCAGGTAAATTTAGTTTTAGCTGCATTTAATGCAACTTTAACAAGATGTAATGGAGTGTACGAAAGAGAGTTAGGATTGCACTTAAATTTAGTGGCTCAATCGACAAATGTAATTTATTACAACCCAGCAACAGACCCTTATTCAGATGCAGCAACTGGAGCTACAGGAGCTTGGAATGCTGAGTTGCAAAATACATTAAGTAGTAGTTTAACAGGTCCTTCAACTACTTTGGCAGCAAATAATGCAGCTTATGATATAGGTCACTTATTTGGAGCTTCTGGAGGTGGAGGTAATGCAGGTTGTATTGGTTGTGTGTGCACAGATGATACCTCAAGTACGACTGATACTAATAAAGGAAGCGGATTTACTTCACCTGGTGATAATGTCCCTCAAGGAGATAATTTTGATATAGACTATGTAGTACACGAAGTTGGTCATCAATTAGGGGCTAATCATACTTTTACACATTCAAGAGAATCAGGTTCTACTGTTCAGGCAGAAGTAGGTTCAGGAATTACTATTATGGGTTATGCGGGTATTACTTCTTACGATGTTGCTCCGCACTCTTTAGATACTTATCATGCAGTTTCATTAAGTCAAATTCAAACAAATTTAGCTAGTAAAACATGCCCTGTAACAACTAATATTGCTGCAAATAATGCAACACCAGTTGTTAATGCAGGTGCTGACTATACAATTCCAATGAGTACTCCGTTTATGTTAACTGGTTCTGCTACAGATGCTAATGCTGGAGATGCATTAACTTATAGCTGGGAACAAGTTGATGTTTTAACGGGTTCTGGAGCAGGTCTAACAGGAACTGGAAGTAACGCAACAGTTACTAAAACATCAGGGCCTAATTTTATTTCATTTGCCCCTAAAACTTCTCCTACTAGATATTTTCCACGAATGGAAAGCATTATGGCGGGTTCTGTTACTACAGGTACTTTAGGAGGAGATGCAACTATGAGTGCTGAAGCACTAAGTTCAGTAGCTAGAACATTAAACTTTAGATTGACAGTTAGAGATAATGCTCCTTACAGTGCAACGGCTCCAATCAAAGTAGGTCAAACTAATTTTGATAATATGGTTGTGACTGTTGATGCGACAAGAGGTCCGTTAACAGTGACTTCTCAAAATACAGCTAGCATTGTTTGGGCTCAAGGATCTACACAAACTATCACTTGGAATGTTAATAATACAAACACAAGTGCAGGTGGGGCAAATGTAGATATTTTATTATCTACAGATAATGGAGCTACATTCAGCACTGTATTACTTGCCAATACTCCTAATGATGGTACACAAACAATCACTGTTCCTAACGTAACAGCAGCGAACTGTAGAGTAATGGTAAAAGCATCAGGAAATATTTTCTTTAACGTGAACAGTAAGAATATTGCTATTGGGAACTATGTTTATCAAACACAAAATGCTTGTAACGATTATACGTTTAATTTAAATCAATCTTTTACTGAGAGTGCGGATACTTCTTATCCTGGATTAACTTTAACAGTTAATGATTCGTTCACTATTACTGATTCTAATTTTAAAGCCAACATAACACATCCAAATATTGGTCAAGTTAATGTTTTGTTGATGGCTCCTTGGCAGGCATCTTTAAACACTGCTTTATGGTATAACAATACTACCTGTACTGCTGCTAATATGGATAAATGGTTTGATACTTCAGGATCAGCTGTTAACTGTGCAAATGTAAATAATGGTGCTTTCGCTTCTGCGTTTACGCCTTATTCTACTACTAATATTAATGGGTATAATGGAAATAATAGTGCTGGAGGATGGAAACTTTATTTTAAAGATGCAGTAGTAGATTCTAATATTGCGACAGCTAAGTTTAATACTTTCACAATTCAGTTATGTTATTCTCAGTCAGTTCCAGTATTAAGTACTGAAAGTTTTGAATTTGAAGACTTTAGTTTATATCCAAACCCTAACAAAGGTGATTTTACAGTTAAATTTACATCTTCGACAGGAAATGATATCAAAATCTTTGCTCATGACTTAAGAGGTCGTTTAGTTTATGAAAATTCATTTATTAACACTGGTGCTATAAACCAGAATGTTTCTCTTAACAATGTAGAATCAGGAATTTATTTAGTTTCTATCATTGATGGAGGTAAGAAAACTGTGAAGCGTATTGTTATACAATAATTGATTATTTTATAATGTAAGAGGGAAGCTAAAAGCTTCCCTCTTTTATTTTCCGTTATAATCACTCATAGTGTTTCCTAATCCTGACAAAGCAAACGACTGGATTGCTTTAACTGACATCTCTAATCTTTCAGGTAGTTTATTTTTTTCATCATCATCCCATTCTCCTAGTACATAATCAACTTGTCTGCCTTTTTTGAAATCATCACTAATGCCAAATCGAAATCTTGGATAGTTTGCTGTATTTAATATTTGTTGGATACTTTTTAATCCGTTATGACCTCCATCTGAACCTTTTGGTTTTATACGGATAGTTCCAAAAGGTAAATTCAAATCATCGGTAATTACTAGTATGTTTTCTTTAGCTATTTTTTCTTTTTCCATCCAATATTGAACTGCTTTGCCACTGAGATTCATGTAAGTGTTTGGTTTAAGAAGTAAAAGTGTTCTTCCTTTAACTTTATATTCAGCAAGAGCTCCTAGTTTTACAGTTTGAAAATCTAGTGATTCTTGTTTTGCTAAAAAATCTAAAACTTTAAATCCAATATTGTGTCTTGTGTTGGCATATTCGGCTCCGATATTGCCTAGGCCTACAATTAGAAATTTCTTCATGTCTGTTTCTGTTACTGCTGTTGATATTGTGAACAGCTTTTTAAACCAATTCATCATTGGGCAAAAATAACTTAAATTTTAATTATAAAAAAAGCACCTCGTTTGAGGTGCTTTTGTATAGAGTGTAAGAAAATTATTTTTTCTTTTTTCCACCTTTTTCTGCTTTTGCAGCTTCTTGAGCAGCTTTCATCGCAGCACGAGAGATTCTTACTTGACACACTACAGTGTTGTCTGGGTGTAAAAATTTGTATTTATCAGATACTAATTTAGTAATGTATAATTTATTACCCATCTCTAATGAAGAAATGTCAGCATCGATATAGTCAGGTAAGTTTGCAGGTAAAGCTTTAACTTTTAATTTACGTTGATTTAAACGTAAAACACCTCCTAATAATACACCTGGAGAAGTACCTACAACTCTAACTGGAATTTCCATAGTTACTTCTTTGTTATCGAATAACTGGTAGAAGTCAATGTGTAAAATTTTGTCAGTTACAGGGTGTACTTGAATGTCTTGTAAAACTGCATTGAAAGATTTTCCGTTTGCTAACTCAATCACAACTGTGTGTGCGTTTGGAGTGTAAACCAAGTTTTTGAATGCTTTTTCTTCTGCTGAGAAATGCACTGGTTGATCTCCTCCGTATAACACGCAAGGAACCGCTCCAGCATTACGTAAGGCTTTAGTCGAAACTTTACCCACGCTTTCTCTTTCTGATCCTTTAATTGTAATCGATTTCATTTTTAAAAAATATAGTTATTAAATATTTTACTTATTTAAGCATGAAGCTTTTGCTTTATGCGAATGAGCCGGCAAATGTACAATTAATTATTTAATTGATTGTCTTTACATTAAAAATTTTCCACTTATGGAATTGTTGTGGTGTACCATATGCATAACTTCGGCAAAAAGTGGTGCACAACTCACTACTTTAATTTTGTTTGATTCTTTCTTTAAAGGAATAGAATCGGTAACTATTAATTCACTCAATTGTGAGTTTTCGATTTTTTCGTAAGCGCTTCCTGATAAAATAGCATGTGTACAAATCGCTCTGACGCTTAATGCTCCTTTTTCAATCATTAAATCGGCAGCTTTCGCTAATGTGCCTCCGGTGTCAATCATGTCATCGACTAAAATAACATGCTTGCCTTTTACTTCACCAATCAATTCCATGGTGTCAATCACGTTAGCAGCTTTTCTTTGTTTGTAACAAATTACTACTTCCGATTCTAAGAACTTTGAATAAGCATATGCTCTTTTTGAACCTCCCATATCAGGAGAAGCAATAGTTAAGTTTTCTAAACCTAAGCTTTTTACATACGGTAAGAAGATTGTTGAAGCAAATAGATGGTCTACCGGTTTTTCGAAGAAGCCTTGAATTTGATCCGCATGTAAATCCATAGTCATAATTCGGGTAGCTCCAGCGCTTTCTAATAATTTTGCAACTAGTTTGGCTCCTATTGGTACTCTTGGTTTGTCTTTTCTGTCTTGACGAGCCCATCCAAAATAAGGAATAACAGCGGTAATGTGTCTTGCAGAAGCTCTTTTAGCGGCGTCTATCATTAATAACAATTCCATTAAGTTGTCAGCACTTGGGAATGTTGAACAAACAATAAATACTCTCAATCCACGGATTGACTCTTCGTAAGATGGTTGAAACTCGCCGTCACTATATTGTGAGAACGTTACTTTGCCTAGTGGTACACCATATTTTTCGGCGATTTTTTCAGCTAGGTAAACACTTTGTGAACAGGCAAAAATCTTTGCTTCGGGTTCTAGGTGCGACATTAATTTGTTGTTTTTATTCCGCTACGGTTAATACAGTTTAGCTTTTTTTGTTAAAGCTTAGTGTCTTAAGCGTCTCGGGTGTAGTTAGTTATGTGTTGTGCGTTTTATCGCGGTGCAAATTTAGGAATTAAATCCATGCTTGAAAGATATTTTTGAACTATTTTTTATGAATTCTAGAAAAAATAATTACATTTGCACGCACAATACTGAAACACTTATCAGTTATGCCCGGATGGCGGAATTGGTAGACGCGCACGACTCAAACTCGTGTACTTAGGTGTGTGGGTTCGATTCCCACTCCGGGTACTAAACCTCTCATTTCTGAGAGGTTTTTTTATTTTTGATTTTCTCTAAAAGAGGAATTTGATTAAATAGCTTTAATAACAAACGTCACGATTCCCCAAATGCTAATTTGATTTTCTTCTGTGATTTTTATAGGCGTATAGTCTTTGTTCTCGGGAAGTAAATACAAACAGTCTTTTTCGAGTTTGATGCGTTTTACTGTGAATTCACCATCAACTAAGCAAACAGCAATTTTGTTATCTCTGGGCTCAATGCTTCGGTCAACCACTAAAATATCTTTATCGTTAATTCCTGCATCAATCATCGAATTTCCATTTACTTTTATGTAAAATGTGGCTAACGGATTTTTAGCTAATTCTTTATTTAAATCGATATTGGTTTCGGTAAAATCAGCGGCTGGGGAAGGAAATCCAGCCGATACTCCACCTGCAGCATAAGGAATTGATTGATTGCTTTCGAAATCAGGAGTAAAAAAAGTCAGTTTTTTTGAATTGTCTACTGGCATTTGATTTCAAGAATTTCATTGAAATTAGTAGTGTAACGGGGAGATAAATGATTTTGATTCATATCCCAGGTTTTTTCTAAATTTTGATTGCCCAATTTGATTTTGCGTCCGCCAATTTTTGCATTCAATGAATCGATAGTCTGCATTAATTGAAGGTGTTTTGGATTTTCATCTTCAAACATATGACATTGCTTGCTGTTTTCAGGTGTCAATCCGCTTACAATAACACCGGCTTTTTTAAATTTTAAGCCTTCGTGACCTTCGAGTAATTTTTTGAGAATGCTAACAGCTGTATTGCTAATGGTCAACATCGAATTTGTGGCAAAAGGCAAGCTGATTGCATTATTGAAATAATACTTATTTGATTCGTATTTATGTTTGTCAACGACAAGCATAACAATAATAGTATAACAGCAAGACTTTTGTTTGCGTAATTTCTCGGCACAAACAGAAGCAAAAGTAGAAACTCTTTCTTTTAGTAAATCATATTCAGAAATCTGTTTAGGAAAACTTCGTGTAATGGCGATGCTCTTTTTTTGTTCTGAAACAGGTTCTAAAGCTAAAACTGATTTTCCTTCAAGTTCATTCTTTAGACGCATGCCAGTAACTCCCATTTCTTTTCTAATCCAACTTTCGTGTTCTGATAATGTGAAATCGAAAGCGGTTTTTATATTTCGAAGCTTAGCTTTCTTGGTAAGGCGATAGCCAATACCCCAAACATCTTCAATTTTGGTCCACTTTAAAGCTTTAATTCGGCTTTCTTCAGTATTGATAATATACACACCTTTTGTTCTTTCTGGAAATTTACGCGCAATTTTATTGGCAACTTTTGAAAGTGCTTTGGTTGGTGCAAAGCCAATGGAAATTGGAATACCCAACCACTGCTGAACTCTTGATTTTATTTGTAATCCATAATCGTGAAAATCGGTCACGGTTACACCATCAAAATTCATGAAAGCTTCATCGATACTATAAATCTCAATGTTTGGAGAAAATTGTTCTAAAATTTGCATTACTCGATTGCTTAAATCGCCATACAAAGGATAATTGGAAGAAAAAACAGTAACATTTTTTTCTTTTAAGAGTTCTCGGACTTTAAATTCGGGTGCTCCCATGGGAATTCCAACTGCTTTTGCTTCGTCACTTCTGGAAATAATACAGCCATCATTGTTGGATAAAACCACAATAGGTTTTCCAATTAATTTGGGCTTAAAAACGCGTTCACAAGATGCGTAAAAGTTATTACAATCGACTAAAGCATACATATTGCAAAGTTACTTAATATGCTTTTTATCATTTAATGAAGTAAGTTAATTTTTGATTTGTGTTGATAAAATATAAAACTGAGAATACTTTGTTAGATTTGTATAGTATTAAAGGTTATAAAGTGCTTTTGTGGAAGTGAGAATAAAAGTGTTTTGAGGATGAAAAAAGGGGTGATTTTTTTAGGAATTTTTTTTATTGTTGTTTTGATGTTTATTTCTGTAAATGTATATATAAAATCACGACAAGAGTATGCGAACAAATATGATTTTGTTATTGATAAAATTGAAATTGATGCTAAAGGAAGTTTAACTTTTTATGATAGTATTAAATGTGAATATAGATTTGCCAGTTATAGATTTACTAAATGGGATAAATTAGGGATTTCAGTAGGGGATAGAATTTTTAAGAAAAGTTATTCCAAAGATATGACTATAAGCAGAAAAATAGATGGTTATTATAGGATTTATCATGTTCAGGAGCCAAATGGTATGTTTCCTTTCTCATTTTATGGTGATGATAGTGTAAAAGGAAGTAAATAAAAAAATCCGGCTTAAACCGGATTTCATATTATAAATTATTTGCTATTGCATTAGCTAGTTCTTGAAATTCTTCAGGAGTTAGTTTTACCTTGTTGTGGAATCGTGCATCGTCCATCATGTTTAGAGGAATTAGGTGAACGTGAGCGTGTGGTACTTCAAGTCCAATAACCGTCATGCCTATTCTTTTGCAAGGCACGGTTTTTTCTAAAGCAATGGCAATTTTTTTTGAGAAAGCCATTAAGCCTAGATATAATTCATCTTCTATATCAAAAATTTTGTCAATCTCTTTTTTAGGGATGCACAAAGTATGTCCTTTTACATTGGGATTAACATCTAAAAAAGCCAAAAAATCATCAGTTTCGGCAATTTTGTAACAAGGAATTTCTCCGTTAACGATTTTAGTGAAAATAGAAGCCATTGTGTCGCTTTTTAGATTTAGTCTCTTGTAATTTCTAGAACTTCAAATTTTAGAATTCCGTTTGGCACTTGAATTTCAGCGATTTCTCCAACAGATTTTCCTAATAGTCCTTTCCCAATAGGAGAAGTAACCGATATTTTTCCTGATTTTAAATCAGCTTCACTTTCAGCAACTAATTGGTATGATAATTCCATGCCATTAGTTTGGTTCTTGATTTTTACATGCGATAAAACCAATGCTTTTGATATGTCTAATTGGGATTCGTCAATTAAACGGGCATTAGCATAAAGCTCTTCCATTTTGGCAATTTTCATTTCTAAAAGGCCTTGAGCTTCTTTTGCAGCGTCATATTCTGCATTTTCAGATAAATCTCCTTTATCTCTAGCTTCTGCAATTGCTTGTGATGCTTTTGGGCGTTCTATACTTTTTAATTGCTCTAATTCGTCTTTTAATTTTTTTAATCCTGCGGCTGTATAATAAGATACTGTACTCATAACGTCATTTTTATAAAATAGAAAAAATCCCATCGGGACGGGATTTCTTCGTACAAAGATATAATTTTTATTTCAATTTATAATTTAATCCTAAATAGGGTCGTTTACAAAGTTAATTAAATTAAATTTGTTATAACAAGATATTAGCTTTTTTAAAATGAAACAAATTTTCTACATAATTCTAGTTTTACTTTTTATTTCTTGTGATAAGGATAAACCTGTAAATAACAACCAATATTTACAGAACATAAGTTTTTCTAAAGAGATAAATACAAATTTACCACAGTATAATTCGCTTAAATTCCCAGGGAACGCTATGGTCATAACAGATGCTGGTGCAGGTATTCAAGGCATTATTGTGGTTGCGGCTGGGACAAATGATTATAGGGCTTGGGAGGCAAGTTGTCCCAATCAATATCCTACTGCTTGCTCACGACTAACTTTAGAAGGTGGTTATGCTAAATGTTCTTGTGAAAATTCAAAGTATAGCATTTACGTTGGGAACGGAGAAAATGGGGAACAGTATCCTTTAAAACAGTATAGAACCGAAATATTGGGTGATGTTATAAGAGTATACAATTAAAAAGAGGAGCAATTGCCCCTCTTTTTTGTATTAAAAGATAAGTGTTAAACCTGCTAAAACATTTGCACCTGCTTGAGGGTAATATCCAGCACCTTCGATAGTTGTTACTGCTGGTGGATTAGACCAAGAGTCATCATAAGTGTAGAAATATCCATTAGAAACATATTTTCTGTTAAAGATATTGTTTGCTACTGCTGATACAATGATTGATTTAAATACTGATTTAGGCTTGATTTCATAACTCGCGTTAAAATCATTTACAAAGTAATCGTTTAAAATAGATGATTTAGCATCTATATTTCCCATATATTGTTTACCAACAAATTTAGAAAGCAATGAAATCTGTACTTGTTTTAAAGGGCTAAAAGTTAAAATGTTTCCAGCTACAATTTCTGGAGAGTATGAAATATTTGTTTCTCCTAAGTTTTGTAAAACACCATCTCTCTGAAAATAGAAATCAATGTTTTTATTTCTACTTAATGTAATGTTTGGTTGAATTGACCATTTTTGAGTTAATGTTATTTTAGCATCAACCTCAAGACCCATTCGATAGCTTTGACCTACGTTTTTACGTATTGGTGATCCAACATCATCTAAACCTCCTGTTAAGATTAACTGATTTTTGTAAAACATATAATACCCATTAACATTAAGCTTTACTTTGTCAGAATTAAAACGCCATCCTAACTCAAAATCGTCAAGTTTTTCAGGACGAGGGCTTCCGTTTTCGTAATCTGTTCTATTTGGTTCACGATTTGCTCTGGCATATGAATAATAAACAGTGTGTTTTTTACTTGGCGAAAAACTAATTCCTGCTTTTGGATTGAAGAAGTTGAAATTGTCATGAACAACATCAGTTTGAACTCCATCAGCTTTGTAGTTTACATTTCTTCCTTGTAAATCAACATACAGACT
>CBFHBH010000052.1:0-9916 GCA_965653735.1 uncultured Flavobacterium sp.
ATTAATGAAGAAAACAAACGCAATTATTGGTGGTGAAGGAAATGGTGGAATAATTTACCCAGAGTTGCACTATGGAAGAGATAGTTTGGTTGGAGTTGCCTTGTTTTTAACTTACTTAGCAGGTCAAAATAAAACGGTTGCCGAGTTACGTGCGAGTTATCCACAATATTATATGAGTAAAAATAAAATTGAATTGACACCTCAATTAGATGTTGATGCGATTTTAAAAACATTAACAGAAACCTATAAAAACGAGCAAATTTCTACAATTGACGGTGTGAAAATTGATTTTGCCACAGAATGGGTTCATTTACGTAAATCGAATACAGAGCCTATAATTCGTATTTATACTGAAGCTCCTACGCAAAATGAAGCTGATATTTTAGCAGAACGCTTTGTTAATGAGCTAAAAGCTATCGCTGGAATTTAAAATAAAAAGCCCTTAAAATTTTAAGGGCTTTTTATTTGTTTTTAAAACGTCTGAAATGTTGCTTGACAATATCCAGTAATAGTTTTTGTATCTGTTGGACTATCTTGATTTTTTAAAACTACGTTGTTAAATGTTAATTTAAAATTATTATTTCCATTATCGACTACAGTTACAGTTCCTGAGGCAAATATATAATCTCCACCATATATATGATTAAAATTTTCTAATGAACAAAAGCTATAGCTTGTACTATTAGACATTGCATCCATTGAGTTTACAGTTAAATCATAAGTCCCGTTTATATTTGCTTGTGATTTAGGTGAATATAGCACAAAAGTAATGCTTTCAGAATTTTCAGGAGTAGTTGAGTTTCCTTTTAAAATTGTAAATGTTCTATTTCTGTATACTGAAGATTCTGTATAAATTGAAGTGTTATAAGAATTTCCAGCTGAATTTGTACCAATTTGAAATGTTGAGCCGTTTACAAATAATGTTCCCTCCGGTGTATTTGTTCTAGACTCATCGTCATTACTACATTTTACAAAAAGCAAACTAATTGTAAGAACTATAAGTAGGTTTAAAATTTTTTTCATCTTGTTGATTTTTAATGATTTAAAATTGATTTGGGCAGCAAATTTATGATAACTTTTTTCTTTCAAAATTTATCAATAAAAAAACTGCAACTAAATGTTGCAGTTTTTAGTTTTTTAATGTTTATGTTTTCCGTGGCCTTTATGATGATGGTGGTCGTGATCATCATCATAGTGAATCACTTTTACTTTGTGTTTTTTAGGTTTTTTGTATTTCACTACGTGAACATGATTATCCCTATAAGGATTATGACCTATAAATTCTAACTGAACCTGTGGAACACCTCCTAAATTTATATTGATAAAAGGCCTAGGTATAGTAGCACTTATAGACCATCTTCCTCTATTTAAATAAATATAATTATGTGCTTCTATGTCATAATAGAAGTTTTGCTCAGGGAAGTAGATATGTTTGGTTTTTGCTCTATAACCGTGAGCAGGAGCCCATGGTGGTGGACCTTGAGCAAACATATTATCAGGTATTATCAAAAATAAGAAGGTTGCAATAACTGCCGTTTTAATTAACTTTTTCATTTCTAATAGATTTATGGTTAGTAAACGGTTAAAATAGATAATTTATTATTTCTTATCATAGTTTACCATCCAGTTTATACCAAACTTATCAACAAACATGCCAAAGTAAGCTCCCCAAAAAGTATCAGCCATAGGCATTTTTATATCACCTCCAGAAGATAGCCCGTTAAATAATTTATCTGCTTCATCTTTATTTTCAGCATTTATGGATAGTGAGAAGTTATTTCCAAAAGTAACATTTCCACCAAATCCTTCAGATGTATCACTGCCAAAAAGCATACTGCCATTCCCAATTGGTAAACTAACATGCATTATTTTATCAGCATCAGCTTCAGATACAGGTGGCTGCCCTTCAGCTGGAGGCATATCTTTAAATTTTCCAATATATTCAAATTCACCGCCAAAAACTGATTTATAAAAGTTAAAAGCAGCTTCGCAATTTCCATTAAAAGTCAAATAAGTGTGTACACTCGCCATAGTTTTTTGTTTTTTTATTGTTTAATTATTTTCAGTATATTTTTTAAAATTAGTTAATATTGCTTGCCAACCACCTCTTTGTAA
Source organism: uncultured Flavobacterium sp. (assembly GCA_965653735.1). Taxonomy (GTDB): domain Bacteria; phylum Bacteroidota; class Bacteroidia; order Flavobacteriales; family Flavobacteriaceae; genus Flavobacterium. Next base: position 2,116 of record CBFHBH010000052.1, read on the forward strand.
TTCCAAAGAATTTTCAGTTTCAGGTTCAAAAGTTTCAGTAATAATAACTTTATCATCAATGATATTGAAAGTAATGGAAACATTTCTACCATCAGCAATTTGATAAACAATTTTTTTATATGTATCAATTTCTGAATATTTTCCTTCAAAATCAAAACTCATTGATCCATCTTTTGCAGCCATAGTACAAATGAATGTTCCTCCTACTTTTAAATCGTTTTTAGCCGATGGAGTGTGCCAATCATCAGATGCATTGTTCCAATTTACAATATGTTTTGGATTTGTCCAATAATCCCATACTTTTTCAATAGGAGCATTAACTGAAATATAAATCGAAATACTTTTTACGGAAGGATTTTCAGCAATTTCTTTTAATTTTTTTAGTCCATTTGGGAAGCTTTGGTCAAAATAATCAACATATTGATCTATAACATCAACTGATGCTTTTACAGTGGTTTTGCCATTATTTTCAACTAATTCATATCTTTCTTCACACCCTGACCATAATTTGGTTTCATCATCAATTGGTTGTTCTTCAAAATTCTTCAAAATTCCAATGTGATTAAAACTCATTATTTCGAATGGTTTATTTATTGAAACTGATGAAAACATTCCCTCTCCGCTGGGAGATAAAAAATGTGCTTTAGAACCTTCTTTGTAGTCTGTAACTACATATGAACCTTCGCAAAATGCGTTGGTCCAGTTTTTGTAATTTTCCTCGTCCCATAAAGAATACCATACCTTTTCGGCAGGTGCGTTAATGTCGATTGTAAATTCTAGTTTTTTCATTATTAAAGGATTATATTGGATTTTATATGTCTAAAACATTCCATTAATTTCATCTAAATCATAAAACCAACAAACCATAATCATTTTAGAATTTTTTAAGGAACTTAAAATTACAAAAATTAAGAACTACAAGACAGCATCGAACAACCTATTTTTTCTCTTGCCCAATCGGGTCTTTTGGCGAACCATTTTTCATTTTCTGGCTGTTCGTCGTAAGGTTTTTGTAAAAGAGTATATAATTCATTAATTACCGAATAATCTTCTTTGTCTGCTGCATCAATAGCTATTTGTGCCATATAGTTACGAAGTACATATTTAGGATTTGTAGCATCCATTTTTTCTTTTCTTTCAGAATCTGATAATTTCTCTTGTTTTATTCTTGCGATATATTCACTAAGCAAAAAATGCCAAGCAGTTAAAATTTCATCCTTAATTTCGTCTAGTTGATAAAAAGCTGGACTAATTTTTGAGAAAGCATGTTCTTGACTATCCTCTTTTTCGATGTTTGATAATAATCTGAAGAAGATTGTCATATCAGTTTCTTTAACAGTTAATAATTCGGTCAATTGATAAATCAGTTTTATGTCATTTTCAATTTTTAAAGTGAAGCCTAATTTCCCTTTCATCATTTCTAAGTATTTGGCCTCATATTCAGTTTGATAATTATTTAAAATATCTTCAAAAGGTTTTGCTTCGTTCACTAATGGATACAAAGCATTCGCCAATTGATAAAGATTCCAAAGCGCAATTTCAGGCTGATTTCCAAATCGATATCTTTTGTGTTGTATGTCTGTTGTATTTGGAGTCCAATTTGGATTGTAATCTTCCAACCAGCCATATGGGCCATAATCTATTGTCAAACCATGAATGCTCATATTATCAGTATTCATTACTCCATGAACAAAACCAACTCGTTGCCACTCAATTATCATGTTAAGTGTTGATTTGCAAACAGTTTTAAAAAAAGAAATATATTTTTCAGTTCCATCAACTATAATTTCAGGGAAATAGTGTTTAATGGTAAAATCAGTCAGTTGTTGAAGGGTTTTCAAATCATTTCTAGAAGCAAAAATTTCAAAATTTCCAAAACGAATAAAAGAAGGAGCAACTCTACAAACAATGGCTCCTTTTTCATATGCAGGATTTCCATTGTACATGATGTCTCTTAAGACTTTATCTCCAGTTAATGATAAAGATAAGGAACGTGTACTTGGAACACCTAAATAATACATGGCTTCGGCACATAAATATTCTCTGATCGATGATCGAAGAACTGCCAATCCATCTGCATTTCTTGAATATGGCGTTTTTCCAGCACCTTTTAGCTGTAAAGTAAGATTATTGGTTTCAAATAAATTTATGGCTCTTCCATCACCTAATTGTCCTGCCCAAGTACCAAATTGATGACCTCCGTAGCACATGGCAAAAGGTTTAGTATTCTCTAAAACTTTGTTTCCTGTAAAAACATTTAAAAATTCTTCTGATGAAATATCATTCTCCTTTAAACCAATCATTTTTACTACTTCTTTTGAAGTATGGATTAATTTAGGATTTGATGAAGGCGTGGGATTTACGTATGAAAAACAAGCGTCAAAAACTTTTCTAACTTCATTAGAATCATTTTTATCGGCAGGAAGTTCATTTGTAAATTTATTTTGAATATTAAGTAGCATAACTTGATTGTACAAAAATGTTATATTAATCAAAAGTAGGTATTATATGAGTAATTTAACGTTATAAAATTGGTAAAAAATGTATATTTGAACCCAAATTACAACACAATGATTGCAACAGAATCTTCAACAGCTTTAGAACAATATTTTCAACAATTTAGAGAAAATATTATTGGTATTAATCAGGAATTTGATTCTCCTTTTGGTAGACAAAAAATTATTTATACTGATTGGACCGCCAGCGGAAGATTATATCGTCCTATTGAAGAGAAAATGATGAATGAGTTTGGTCCTTTTGTAGCAAATACTCATACAGAAACTACGATATCAGGGACAACTATGACAATGGCTTATCATGAAGCCCGTCATATTATAAAACATCATGTTAAAGCTAACAAAAATGATGTATTGATTACAGATGGAACCGGTATGACTGGTGTTGTAAATAAATTTCAAAGAATTTTAGGGCTTCGTGTTTCAGAAAATCTGAAAGAGTTTACTAATATTCCTAAAGAACTAAAGCCTATTGTTTTTATTTCACATATGGAACACCATTCTAATCAGACTTCTTGGTTAGAAACCATTGCTGATGTTGTTGTTGTTCCAGCTGATGATGAAGGTCTGTTCTCATTAGAAAATTTTAAAAATATTGTAAATCAATATAAAGACAGAAGTTTCAAAATAGCTTCAATAACATCATGTTCTAATGTTACAGGAATAAAAACACCGTATCATGAAGTTGCTAAAATCATGCATCAAAATAATGGAGTTTGTTTTGTAGATTTTGCCTGTTCCGGACCATATGTTGATATCAATATGCATCCGGCAGATAAAGAAGCATATCTTGATGCTATTTTCTTTTCTCCTCATAAATTCTTAGGAGGTCCTGGTACTTCTGGAGTTTTAGTATTTAATAAAGATCTTTACCGAAATAATGTTCCAGATTGCCCTGGAGGAGGAACTGTATCTTGGACAAATCCTTGGGGGCAACATAAATACATTGACAATATCGAAGATAGAGAGGATGGAGGAACTCCTGGATTTTTACAAGTAATTAAAACTGCATTGGCAATTCAGTTGAAAGAAAAAATGGGGGTTAAAAACATTATTGATAGAGAACATGAGATTGTTGATTTTGTTTTTGATAGACTATCATCAATTCCTAATTTAAATATTTTAGCAGGACAACACAAAGATAGGTTAGGAGTGTTCTCATTTTATATAGATGATTTACATTATAATCTAGGGGTTAAATTGCTTAATGATAAATTTGGAATCCAAACAAGAGGTGGATGTAGTTGTGCTGGGACTTATGGTCACTTTTTACTACATGTAGATCAAGAAACTTCAAATAGTATTACTTGTAATATAGATACTGGTAATTTAGAGCAAAAGCCAGGATGGATAAGAATGTCAATTCATCCAACAACTACAAATAAAGAAATTGATTTTGTGGTAAGTTGTATTGAACAATTGGCTACAAATCATAAAGAATGGGCCAAAGATTATGTGTATAACTGTAAGTCAAACGAATTTGCACACAGTAATGCGTCTGATAACAATAATGATAAAGTAAAGAGTTTATTTAAAATATAATCTTAATTAATCATATTTTTTATGTTTCCAACGTTTGTGGGTCCATAAATAATACTCAGGAGCTTCTATAATCTGTTTTTCAGTGCGATCCATAAATGCTTCGGATATTTTATAGTCTGGAACTGATTTTACATCTTCTGTTAGTACTTCAAAACTAGCTTCATAATAGCCACGTTTTACTTTTCGTACTTTCATGTATATTATATTCATATCAAATTCCTTAGCTAAGCTTTCAGCTCCAAAATGAATAGCTGTTGTTTGACCAAAAAAAGTATACCAATACATTTTATCTGATCTTCTAGGGGTTTGATCACTAGCAAAACCATAAACACCTAATACACCATTTTTATAATTTTGGGCAATGGTTTTTTTAGTTTCTTTAGTTGTTATCAAATAAGCTTTGAATCGAGATCTGATTTTTCTTACCAAATCATCAAAGTATTTGTTTGATATTTGTTTGTAAATTCCATATCCTTTATGAGATATTTTTCTATTCATAGAAATTACCCATTCATAACTTGCATAATGAGAAACAATTAGCGCTATGCTTTTTCCCTTTGTTTCTAGTTCTTTGTAAACTTCAAGGTTTGAGTAGGTAAAACGTTCTTCAATTTGTTTATCGGTAATACTTATTGTTTTAATCATTTCTAAAAACATATCACATAAATGTTGAAATGATTTTTTTTCGATTTCAAGTCTTTCTTTGTCAGTAAGATTTGGAAAAGCAATTAATAAGTTCTCTCTAACAGTTTTTTTTCTGTAACCAATAATATGATAAACTATAAAATAAACAAAGTCAGAAAAGATATATAAAAGGCGGAAGGGTAAAATTGAAATAATCCACAAAAGCGGATAAATTATAATAAAAATTAGTAATTGCATTGATAAAAGGTTTAAGCAAATATAAATTATTATTCTACTTTTTTTGCGTAAATAAATGTTAAATGCTTTTCTTATATTTACTAATAAAAAACATGAACCCAATTTTATTAGGAATAATAGGAACAAATCTCATCTTGAGTTATAAGGCTTTTCAAGACATTTCCTTTTTTAGAAAATACGAATTTCACATTGCTAGTATAAGAGCTGGAGAGCAAATTAGAATGTTTTCATCAGCTTTTTTACATGCAGATTGGGCCCATCTATTCTTTAACATGTTTACCCTATATATGTTCGCGCCTGTTGTTCTTGGGGATATGGGTAACATTCCTTTTTTACTTATTTATGTTGGAAGTTTGATCTGCGGAAGCTTACTTACGTTATATTTTCATCAAAATGATTATTCTTATAGAGCAGTTGGAGCGTCTGGTGCAGTAACTGGGATAATTTTTAGTTCTATCTTGATAGAAGACAGATTAATGATTTTCGGCTTTTTGCCTGGTTCACTTTACGGGTTTATTTATTTACTGTCATCTATCTATGGGATGAAGGCTAAAAGTGATAATATAGGACATACAGCACATTTTGGAGGTGCAATAGGAGGTTATGTGATTACGTTATCACAACGGCCAATTCTATTTACAGAAAACACTTTTATGGTGATTTTATTAGCAGTGCCAATAGTGTTACTTTTTTTTCTTGCCAAAAGCGGAAAAATATAATTGGCACGCCGTTTGTAATAACAATCTTATAAATAAAAATAAATATGAAAAATTTAGTAGTAACATTAATGACAATTTTTACGGTTATGACTTATGCTCAAGATCAAAGACCACAAGTACCACAAATAAGTGTGGCAGGAGAAGGTAAAATTAAAGTAACACCAGACCAAGTAATTATTTCAGTTGGTGTCCAAAATAACGGTAAAGACGCAGCTGAAGTTAAAAAAGCAAATGATATAATTATCGAGAAAGTCATCAAGTATATTAAAGGTTACAATATTCCACAATCTGACTATCAAACTACAAATGTGAATTTGTATAAGAATTACGATTACGAGAAAAAGAAATATAATTTCACAGCGAATCAAACAATATCAATTACTTTAAAAGATATTAAAAAGTATGATGCTTTTATGATGGATTTGCCTGAAACTGGGATAACAAATATAAATGGAGTTGAATTCAAGTCTTCTAAACTAGATCAGTATTTATCAGAAGCAAGAAAAAAAGCTATGCTTGATGCAAAACAAAAAGCAACAGATTATACATCGGCTTTGAGTTTGAAGTTAGGAAAGGTTTTATTAATCACTGATAACTCACAAACTTATTATCCACAACCTGTATACGCAGGTAGAGAAATGATGTTGGCAAAAGGTGCCGATGCTACTCCAAGAGAAACACTAGCAATTGGAGAAATCGAAGTCACGGCAAACGCTCAAGTTGTATTTGCTTTAGAATAAATTAAGGCTCCGCTTTGCGGGGCTTTTTTATTTTTTAAATAACTGAATACTGTTTTATATTTGTTGTAAGAATTTACTTTTTTAATGAAGCTTCATCAAAATTCAATCGGTTTAATTTTATCTGGAGGAGGAACCAAGGGGTTGGCTCATGCAGGTGTTTTAAAATTTTTAGAAGAAAAAAATATCAAACCAATTCATATCGCAGGAACGAGTGCAGGTTCTATAGTTGCAGCTTTATATGCTGGTGGGCAATCACCTGATGATATTTTAAACTTTTTTAAATCGATTTATTTTTTCAATTGGAAGCACTTTACCTTCAAAAAGGCAGGATTGATAGACTCTGATGCTTTTAAAATGTATTTTAATTCAATTTTTGGAGACAAGAAGATAGGCGATTTGTCTATTCAAATTCATATAACTGCAACCGATTTAGTTAAGGGTAAATTAAAGGTGTTTGATAATGATGCTAAAGTTGTTGATGCCGTACTAGCATCTTCATCATTTCCTGGTGTTTTATCTCCGTATGAAGTTGATGGGAATTTGTATAGCGATGGAGGTATATTAAATCATTTCCCAACAGATATTTTACAAGGAAGATGTGAATCATTAATTGGAGTTTATGTAAGTCCAATTCAAAAGATTGAAAGAAAAGATCTGTCATCAATAAAAGCAGTTACCACAAGAGCATTCGATTTGCTTTCGGCAAATTCTAATACGCATAAATTTAATATTTGTGATTGGGTAATTGAACCAGAAGAATTGGCTCGTTTTGGAACATTTGAGACAAGCCGAGTTAAGATGGATGAGATATTTAAGGTAGGATATGAAGAAGCAAAAAAATCGTATCATGAACTAAACATCGATAAATAAAAGTAAGATAGTAGAAAAGCTTTCTAATGTTGAAGAATAAACGATTTTGACGCAAAAGATTAGAATTATTTAATCAATAGAGTATTTTTCTATTATTATCTCGCATATTTTATCAGGTTTATTTTATCGTATAGCAGTCATTGGGAATATTGATAGTTTAATTCCTATTATAAAGCCAAATATTATACTTTCTGTTTTTGGATATTAAGTATATTGAGATATGTAGTGTCATTTTATGCTTTTGGGTATTACTTTTTGTTGAATAAAAAGGTTTTTCGAGGAAGAAGTAATTAACCAGATTTAGTAGTTTAAAATCAGATGTAATAAAAAAAGCAAACCTTATGGTTTGCTTTTTTGTGGGGAGAGCAGGATTACTACTATTTTTTCCGTTATCCTGAGTAAGGTTTCCTTACTCAAGCTAATTAAAACAAAAAAAAGCACTCAAGTAAACTTGGTGCTTTTTCTTAATTAATTATCTTGTGGGGAGAGCAGGATTCGAACCTGCGAAGGTTTCCCAACGGATTTACAGTCC
>CBFHBH010000053.1:0-9867 GCA_965653735.1 uncultured Flavobacterium sp.
AGTTATTTTATCTTTTAAAACGACTTTTTTACCATCTGAAGTTGGCCAATTTGGCAGCTCTTTATTATTCTTAGAAATAGTAGGCAAAAAAAGTTGATTGTGCGTTGCTGATGCAAATATTAAATAAATAACAATTGGTAGGGCAAGTAGAATAATTAGTATTAATTTTTTCTTCATTAGAAAAGAAATTTAGTGGGTACAAAAATAAAAAAATCCCGACGAATCGGGATTTAATTTTGATAATATGTTGTTAAAAATTCCACTTAATTGTAGAAGTTTTAAATACGTCATAAATATAATCTGCTTCAACCAATAAGATGAAAACCAAATAGATAATCAAAAATACTAGTGGCCCTACAATTGACCAACGAAGAGCTGCTTTTTCACCTTCTAAGTGCATGAAAGCCCACATAATTCCGTATGCTTTTGCAACTGTTAATATGATGAAAATCCAATTTAACAAGTTCATACCTAAAACATTTGTAAAATGTAACGCATGAGGCTTGTAAATACCTAAAGCAACTTCAACTATAGTGATTACAGATAAAATTCCGAATACTTTCCAGATTCTACCAACGTTTGATTCGTGTGCGTGTGCCATAATAACTTTAACTTTTTAATTACACTAAATAGAAGAATGTAAATACGAATACCCAAACTAAATCTACAAAGTGCCAGTATAATCCAACTTTTTCTACCATTTCGTAGCTTCCTCTTCTTTCGTAAGTTCCTAATAAAACATTTAAGAAAATGATAATATTAATAACTACTCCAGAAAATACGTGGAAACCGTGAAAACCAGTGATAAAGAAGAAGAAATCAGCGAACAATCTGTTACCGTACTCATTACGTTTTAAATTAGCTCCTTCTACTACATATTTAGCATTTTCAACTAATTTTAAAGACTCTTCACGTGATAATACTATTTTATGTTTTGTTGTTGCGTCAATCTTTTCAGAACGAACCAAGATTCCTTCATTAGCTTTAAATCCTTCAACAACTTGGTTTACAGAAACAGAAGTCAATGCTGGCTCATCAACAAACCATAACCCATTGCTTCTTTTGTGTTGAACCCTTTCTTCGGGGGTGTGAGAAGCAAATTCTGAAAGCGATACTCTTGCATAACCAGACGGTTGTGTTTTATCTACTTTTACAAATTGCAATAAAGAACCTCCTTTTGTTTCGATAGCTCCATGCTCACCTTTAATGAAGTTTTTCCACTCCCAAGCCTGTGAACCTACGAATATTAAACCACCAATAATGGTTAAGAACATATATAAAACAACTTTATTCTTTTTCATTTGATGTCCTGCATCTACAGCCAATACCATAGTTACAGAAGAGAAAATTAGAATAAAAGTCATTAACGCCACATAGTACATAGGCGCCGGCACTCCATGCATGAAAGGAAAGTGAGTAAACACTTCATCTGCCAAAGGCCATGTTTCAATAAATTTAAATCTCGAAAAACCATAAGCAGCTAGGAATCCAGAGAATGTTAAAGCATCGGAAACGATGAAGAACCACATCATCATTTTACCATAGCTTGCATTCATTGGTTCGTTTCCTCCGCCCCAAACTTTACCTTCAGTACTTGTAGTAACTGTCGTTGCCATAGAAATAATATTAAAAAGTTGTCAAATTTACGTTTTTTTCTTTTTACACGAAATATAAAAACAAAAACAAATATACCCAAAGAAAATCTAAAAAATGCCAAAACATTGCACCTAGCTCAATTCCAGTGGTTTGAGTTGAATTGTATTTTTGTTTAAAATGATTATAAATTACTATTAACAGAGAAATTATTCCTCCAAACAAGTGTGCCATGTGCAAAATCACAAGCATATACAGAAATGAAGAAGTCACATTACTTTGTGCTCCGGTAAAATAATATCCCATTTCAACTACTTGACTAAAGCCTTTAAACTGAAAAAACACAAAGGCAATTCCTAAAGCTAAAGTCACCAATAAAAGTAAAGTAGTATTTTTTCTATCATCCTTTTTTATTGCCAATTTTGCCAAATGAATAGTAATACTACTTACAATGATAATTAAAGTACTTATTGTAAATGCAGAAGGAAGCACCATTGTATGAACCCAATCCTTTCTTGAAGCACTCACTAAATAAGCACTTGTTAAACCTGCAAACATCATAAACATACTTAGCATCGCAAAAAGCAAAATCAGCTTATATGATCTAGCTGTTTTTTGCTTGTGCTCTTGTATCGACATTGTTTCCATACTCTATTATCTTAAAAACTTATCTGTTATATATACAATTTGTAAAAGTGAGATATACGAAACACTTACTAACATTAATGTTTTAGCCGTCTTATCATCTCTTTTTTGATACAGCATCACTGCTGCTCTAAGCATCCATAATCCTAAAAATACCACTACAATAGTTGCAACTGTAGATAAATACAATTGACCTGTATAACCAAATGTTGGCAATACAGAAGCCACTACCAACCATACAGTATACAATATGGTTTGCATAGCAGTCGATTTATCTTTGTGTCCCGTTGGAAGCATATAGAAACCTCCCTTTTTATAATCTTCATATAAAAACCAACCAATAGCCCAGAAATGTGGAAATTGCCAAAAGAACTGAATAAGAAAAAGCGTTCCTGCTTCGATTCCAAATTCACCTGTTGCAGCAACCCAGCCCAACATAAATGGAATAGCACCAGGGAATGCCCCAACAAATACTGAAAGCGGCGTTATTGTTTTAAGCGGTGTGTATACGCAAGTATAAAGAAATATTGAAATTGCGCCAAACATGGCTGTTTTTTCATTGATATTATAAAGAATAGTTAAACCTATTATCGTTAAAATCGAAGCAATCACAAATGCTGTTTTAACCGACATTCTACCAGAAGGAATTGGGCGGTTTTTTGTTCTATCCATCAAGGCGTCTAAGTCCTTCTCTATAATTTGATTGTATGCATTTGAAGCTCCTACCATACAATAACCTCCGATAGCCAACATTAATAAAACATAAATACTACTTATCGAAAAATGATTTACTCCTAATAAATATCCTGCAAGTGAGGAAAAAACCACACTTATTGCTAATCCTGCTTTGGTAATTTCCTTAAAGTCTATTAGAACAGATTGTATTGAAAAAGATGTATTTATATTGCTCAAGGCAGATTTCTTTTAATAATCGGTGCAAAGATAGGAATAAGCGATAGGAAAAATCAAATCTAATTTAGTTAATTTTAATAATCAAAGTACCAATTAAACAAATCTGATCGTAAACCTAAAGAAAACCAAGTTGTATTTTCTTTGAATACATTTTGAGTATCTACTGAAGGTGAGAATTTTCTATAGATAAAATTTCCAAAAATCTTCATATTTGTAGAAGGATTCAACAAATATCCTGCTTGCAAATCAGTTATTAAAATATTTGCCTTATTCCCTTGACCAATTGTTACTCCTTTGTCATAAGGTCTATTATCATTGTAGCTTAAATAAATATTAGACCCATAATTTAGTTCAACATCATTAGGGTCAGGCGTATCAAAATCAAAACCTCTTACACCTGCACTCACTTTTAATTCTCCAAACAATCTTTTTTTATTGTATCTAGCAATTACCGTTATTTCTCTAAAGTTAGAACCCCAAGTATGCCCCATACTCTGATTATTATGACCATAATTTGTCAATGGATTGCTATGTGCATATACATACGGCCTCACGTGATTATATTCAGCTTGTAGATAAAGTCTCTTAACTCCAAATGCGTTATAGTACTTCCCTCCTATCTGATAACCAAATTTATTACGCCAGCTTCTTTCTCCAGATTTCATGTCCCCTAGAGCAAATTCGTCTAATAGAAATTGACCATAAAAATTGACATAATTATTCCATTTATATTTTGAAGTCAATCCTAAGACAGCATTTCCACTTCGTGAAGAAGACGAAAACTCAACTGAACGATAGAATATAATCGGATTCGCAAAATTTACATCAAAACCTCTATTATTTTCATTAGACCAAACAACAGATTCAAAGAAACCAATATTCAATCTTTTAGAAACATTCCAACTCAGATAATGATTGGCCATGTATTTAGTAGCATAAGTTCTATCAGTTGTAACATCTGACCTTACATCTTTTAGCCACATATAGGTATTGGTATACTTGATCTTCCAAAAAGTAGTATTGATTTTAAAAAACGGATATGGACTTGCCCCGTCCCCTTCAAGTAAAGAACGATAACCATCACCAATAAAGTTTCGGCTATAGCCCAATTGTAAATCAAAAAATCTACTTGGTTTAAACGTAATATTTGCATCTGCCGAAGGAAAATCAAATTTTGTTTCTTTAAAATCTTTCGCCGGACCTATTCCAGGCACAATTGCAGGATTTCCACCAGAAGGTTTTATAGAAACCGCATACCTATTATAATAATCTGCAAAAACTCCCTGACTCTCATAAATAGTCGTCGTAAAATTAATTTGGCTTCCCAATCCACCTTGAATATTTATCGCTCTTGTATTTACGAATGTATAATCTTCCTTTGTTGGGTTACTTTTCCCCAATTGCAAATCAAAAACCGGATTAATTGTAAACCAATAATCTTCCCCTTGAATTGCCACCATATTTTCATCAAAAAGCTTTCGACCAACCCAGCTTTTTTTGTTCAACTTAATTTGACTGTATGCCTCATTAAAATCATAATATTTTGCAACTTCATTGTATGAATAAGGCTTAGATCCTGTATGATTATTTGTGCCTATTTGATTTATTTTTTCATCAAATTGAGAATAGTAATTATGAGAAAAAGGTATATTTAAGTTACTCAAAAATTGAGGATTTTTAAATTCTTTATAATCTATAGAAACTTGATCATATTCTGGATGGACTTTGTTAGCCAAAAATTTTGGATCATTTTCTTTTCTCTCCTTTTCTAATCTTTCCTCTTCAGTAATCTCAGCGGCACTTCTTAAAGGTATCGCAATATTAATTGTATATTTTGCATAAGTAGGATTTCCATTGTAAGTTGCTGGTTTTATTTTTGGCATAGCCAAAAAAACTCTTTTTGTTTCAGCTACAAGTTCGGGATACATTGCATCAATATATAGAACCTTAAAAACTCCAGCTGTATCAACTTCAAAAAGAGTTATAACTCTTCCTTTAAAATTATTCTGCTTTGCAATTTCTGGAACTTGAAAATTTTGATAAACAAAATCTTGAATTTGACTATAGAAACATTTTTCCAAATCTTTGTCAAAAGTATTTTCACAGTCAGGAAAGACAGGGAATTTTTCCTGATTACTTACTTGAGAAAAAGTATACTGACTAATAAGAAATAAAAGGAAAAGTATTTTTTTCATGTAGTTTAATAATTATCGTTTGAAACTTCTCCTTGAGAAATAGCTTTTGCCGAAGATGTACCTATACGTTTCACTCCTAATTTTATCATTTCGATTGCTTCATCAATTGTTCGCACACCACCCGCCGCTTTTACAGGTAATGGACATGAGTTTTCAAGCATCATTTTTATAGTATGTACCGTTGCTCCATTTGGTAAATTATCTTCTGTTTTATAAAATCCTGTTGATGATTTTACAAAAACATTTTGATAATCATTTTCTTTGAAGTTACTGATGATAGTATTTTTAATTAAAGCAGAAATTTGAATAATTTGCTGATCTGTCAATGCAGCCACTTCTATAATAAACTTAACAACTTTCTTATTTGCCAAACCTAATTTAGCACATTCGATTATTTCGTTTTTGACCAAATTCGTTTCACCTCTCTTAAAAGCCTGATAGTTTACAACATAATCTAATTCATCTACAGAATCATTAATAGCTTTTTGAGCTTCTTCGAGTTTTACATCAAAGTCTGATGTACCTTCTGGAAAATCAATTACTGTTCCTATTAAGACATCTGATTTTGCTTTCGAAATCATTTGATGAGCCAACGATACTTTATCAGGACGAATCATTATCAATTTAAAATCTTCATCAATTGCTTCCTGAATAAATCTTTCTACAACTTTTGTATTTTCCTTTTCAGACAAACCAGCTTGTTCTGCTGTTTTCAAGTAAGTAGAATCTAAATACTGCTTAATATTCATAAAATAATTATAAGGGTATAAAAATAGAAAAATCCCACCTTAAGTGGGATCTTTTTTTAGTTTTTATTTGAAACAAGAATTATATAATTACAAGTCTCAATTTCTTATTCTTTTAGATATTATGGTTCCAGCAAAAGCTCCAATACTATTAGCCACTGCGTCCCAAACATCTGGTTGTCTATTTGTGGTTAACAATCCTTGTAAAATTTCTACTAAAGCACCTAGAATAACTGCCGATAGAAATAAAAAAAATAGATTTTTTGTTATCCCAATATTTTTATAAAGAAGATACCAAAACCATAAAAAAACGAATCCAAAATAGAACGTAAAATGGACTACTTTGTCAGCATTTTCAAAATAAATATTAGGCTCTGAACTTGGAGTTTTAAAACTGAAGTATAAAATAACTACAGTCCATAAAAATGCAATCCAAAAGGAATATTTATTAAGCGCCGATAAGAGCTTTATAATCTTCACTAGAAAGTAATGAATCTATCTCTGAAGCGTCAGAAATTTTAACTTTAATCATCCAAGCTTCTCCATAAGGATCAGAGTTTACAACTTCAGGATTAGACTCTAACTCTTCATTAAATTCTACTATTTCTCCTGAAAGAGGTAAAAATAAATCCGAAACTGTTTTTACTGCTTCAACTGTTCCAAAAACTTCGTCTTTATTTAATGTTTGATCTAAAGTATCTACTTCAACATACACGATATCACCCAATTCTTTTTGAGCAAAATCTGTGATTCCTACTGTAGCAATATCTCCATCAATGCTAACCCATTCGTGATCTTTAGTGTACTTTAAATTAGTTGGTATGTTCATTTTTTTGTGTTTTAATTCCGAACAAAAATAAAATTATTACGACAATAAATAATCCTTTTTTAAGATTAATTTCCAAAATTATAACGCAACGTAAATCCTGAACGAATATTCGTTATCGGGAACGATGTCGAAATAACTGTTTTAGAGAATGAATAATCAAAAAAGAATAAGGTAGTTAGATTTTTACTAAACGAATAGTCTGCTGTTAGCTTTCCTGAAATAATTTTTTGACCACCTCCTAATTGATTGTTATCATAGTCAAGGTTTCTAACAATTGTTTTGTTATTTCTTAATGAAATATCTCCACGTATGTTAACATCACTCTTTATTAATCCTAATGCATTTTCAGCTAGTTTAGATCTAATTTTTACATCTTTAATTCTGTAACCTAATCCAACTATGTATTCCACGCCTTTAAGTTCTGTCATTAAATTATTGTCAAAACTCATCGATAAAGTTCTATCTTTTTTCATCTCAGCAAGAACCTTAATTGAGCTTTTTAACTCAAAATCCAAACGGATTAATGGACTAAATTGCTCTGTTAAGTTAGCATTAGAAATCAAAATTTTACTTTGATAATTTCCTCCTGCATCTAACGCATCTGGATTTTTATCATATTCAAAATTAGAACGATATGAATTTAATGTGTACGCTGCTTTATAAGCATGTTGTAAAGAGAAACGTTTAAATTTATCCTTAAAGAATTTATATCTCATTAAACCAGTATATTTCACATTCCAGTTAGGGATTGGAAAACTTCTAAATGGAGATAATGGTACATTAGGTGCATTTCTAAAATCACTAGTATATGTAGCTAAAAATGCTGGCAATAAGACTTGTTGGCTATTTTTACCATAACCCTTAGGAAATCCATCAGCATCCAAATTAGCAGGATTATTAATATCTATACCTCTCTGGGCAGCCAATCTATTAGCTATAATAATTCTGTTCTCTCTAAAAGCCTGAAATGCAGATGAAGAAACCTCATCACTACTACTAAAAGAAGTTCCAATCATTACAGTTGAAATAGAGAAATTTCCAGTATTATATGGTGAATGCGATGTATATTCATTATTAATCGCATCAAATTGTTCTGAGAAATTTGAAGCTTTAGTTCTATCACCGGTCAAATCAATTTTCAAATCAGGAAAAGGCTCTAAATTTGCAGTTCCAGTAATTTGCTTATTGGTGATTTCTGTATAATTCTGATTAAACTCAGGATAATTAGTCAACCATCCTTTACGTGCCGCATCAAAGCGGACATCATCGTCTTGCATACCTAAAACGAATCCCATTGAAGGCCTTGATGAACCTAAGAATCCAATTGATGGTAAGTAACCAGGAAGCATTGTTCCATTTGTTTCGTTATAATTAATTTGTACGTTTTTGATACTAGTTGCTAAACCAATTAACCCATCAACCCAAATATTTGGCTGTACCACTTTTGTTTTGGGTTTAGCCACTACTTTTTCACCCGGTTTAGGAGCTGCTGTAGGTGCAGCTGGTTGTTTTTGCTTTGGTGTTCTTTCACTTCTTTTAACTAATCCTATATATTTATACAAAGTAGACATATTGAAAGAAGTATTCAATTTATGTGAATTAGCATTTTGGATTGTGTTACCTAAACTATATCCGTTAAAATCTTGTGCCTGAATTGAGGCTCGTGTCCATGAATAATCTCCTGGATAAGTATAATCAGATTTAATGAAAGACAACAATGGTATTTTATTTATTGGTAATTCATAATTTAATGTTAGCTGCTGATTATGCTGATTAGGCGTACCTATATTCCAATAATCATCCCAAATTGAAAAATCTGCTCTTGGATTGTTTTCTTCATCAAAATAATTACGAACTAAATTTCCTGTAGCTGCAGTATAGTTTAGACGTAGTGATTTTGTAAGATTAAAATTGAATCCATAATTATAGTTAAACATGAAGTTTCTCTTATAAAGAGGACTAATTGGAATCCCTTGTACGTCATCAACCAAACGAAATTGCTGCTTGTTAAACTGGCGTAAAATTGTTGAACTAAAATTTATAGTATTAGGCAAAAAGTTAAAGTTGAAATCACTCAACATTTTCCAATAAGCACTTTTTTTCAAGAATTGATTTTTCTTGAATGGCTCAATATTTTTAGGCTTGAATGTATAAGCATAATCTGCAGAAGTTTTTACCTGTTGATCCAACAACGCTTCTACTTCAAAATCTCTATGATGTAATTCATTAAAAGAATACGAAAGCGTTAGATTTTCAGGATCGTAAAAATGCTGTTTTTGCTCTGGAGCCCTGTCTTTTTTTACACCAATAAAATTAATGCTTGTTCTTTTTGTAAAATCTTCAGCTCTATTTTTAATTTCATCTTTTTTCCCTTCATCGGTAGTAACATCTAACAACTGTTTCAATTTAACATCTTGGTAAAGCGGATCATACTCTGGAGTAATAATTTCTTCTCCTACAGCATAATTAAATGGCAAATTAATACCCCATTTTTTAGGTAAAAGCTTACCTAAATTTACATTAGTCACAATATCATATTGCTGTGCTTCTTCCCTACTTCTTTCATTTGGACTTTCTTCAATGCCTCCAAAACCAATTGTATTCATTCTTCCGGTTGCTGAAAGTGTCATAAAATCGGCCAAATTAGTGTCTAAACTTGCAATTGCAGCTTTTCCTCCTTCATTATCAACATCTGCCAAACGAAGTTCATTAAACCAAACCTCTCCTCTAATATCCTGAGAACTTGTGTTTTTAACACCAACCATTAAAGTTCTAACAAAACCAAAATTAGGATTTCCTTTAATACCTATTTTCATTCCAGTTTTAGCTCCTGGATCTAAATCTTGTGCATTAATCTCTAAATAGCCAGTAACTGGATTAGGGATTAACTCACCTTGAATTTTCTTAACTTTAAGCGCTGTTAAAATGGATGTATTTATATCGAGTT
>CBFHBH010000054.1:0-9796 GCA_965653735.1 uncultured Flavobacterium sp.
GGAGTTGAATATGATTTAAAGAAAAACTCAGAAAACAGAAAAGCATTCGATTTTGATGGTATTACTCAAGAGTATACGAATTATAATGATGTTCAATCTAATTATTCTTCAACTGAAGTTTCATTTGTTAAACCAACTGCTGGAATTAATATTGAAAAAAAGAGCTTAAATTTTGATTTAATAGGAGGAACTGTAGTTGCAAAATTTAATGCAAATTCTAATTATTTGAACACAATTACAGATTTAAATAGGAGGCATGTACTACCTTATTTTTCTACTTATTTGAATTATAAAATCAACAAATCTCGTTCAATTTATGCGAATTATAATTACCAGATTAATTTCCCTACGGCCGCACAAGTTTTGCCTGTTGAAGATTTAGGAAATCCATTGAATACTTTTATTGGAAATCCCAATTTAGGATTAAATAAAAATCATTACTTGTATTTGAGTTTTAGAGATTATAATTATGTAAAAAAATCGGGTTATAGTTTCTATTTGGGAGGGAATTATTATGATAGTCAAATAGTTTCTTCAACTACCTTTGATATTAATCGTAAGAGAACCACAACGTATCAAAATGTAGAAAACACATACTATACATGGTCAGGAATTAACGTTAATAAAACAATTAAAAACGAAGCACATACATATAAATTTTCAATAGGAACAGGTGCAAATTTTTCCTTGAATAAAGGTTTTGCCAATAATTTAGCATACGATGCTTTTGGTATTCGTTATAGAGCAAATGCAAACTTTACATATGAATATGGAGAATTATTAACCATAAATCCATCATATAGTTATTTGTACAATATTTCAAAGTATTCAAATTACACTATTGATGAAGCATCAAATTTTCAGCATAAAGTAGGAGTACAGGTAACAAATTATTGGCCAAAAAATTGGGTTTTTGGAAACGATCTAGGATACACATATACTTCAAATATTGCTGATGGTTTCAAAAAAGATTTTTATTTGTGGAATACTAGTTTAGCATATAGTTTTTTTAATAAAAAATTTACTGCTAAAGTAAAAGTGTACGATGTTTTAAATCAAAATCAAAGTACAACTCGCTCAATTTCGGCTACAACAATTCGTGATGAACAAAATATAGTTTTGAAGCGTTATGCAATGTTTTCTTTAACATATAAGATTGAAAAATTTGCAGGTAAAGAAAAACCTTCACGAGGCGGCGGCATGAGAATGTTTTAAATACCAAAAGAGCAGCTTTAAGCTGCTCTTTTCATTTATAATGAAGACAAACCTACATGCTTGTCTGGATTTTTTTTGATAATGACATTGTCAATCTCCATTTCAATTCTTGCTCCTCCATTATCATTTGCATTTGCAGTCATTAACGGGAAAAACCATAATTGTAAATTATTGTAATTAGGTGTGAAATAAATTTTCTTTTTTTGCCACTGATTAAATTTTTCACCTGCTTTTTGAGACCATACCACTTCGCTGTATTCTGTAAACTCAGGCAGTGTGTATTCGTATTTGTTATATGATGCATTGGAAGCCGTTCTGATATTAATGGTAGATTGCAAAACTTTTTTGTTTGGTTTTGAAACATTTGATGACGTTTTAACCCAAAATGTAATTTCATAAGTTTGATTTTTTTCAAAAAAATAATTTAAGCTTACACCATTTCCTAAATTTGAATGTGACCAAGTCCATTTTTTTGTTTCACTTTCTTTTTCTATGTTGTAATTTGTTTGTGCATTTAATAATCCCCCAATTAATAAAAGTGCAGCTGTTAGTAAAAAGTTTTTCATAGTTATATTTAGTTTTTTATTTGTTAATTGTATGATGCAAAGATGGTATGAGATCAAAAAAATATGCTAGGGAATTAATCTCATTTTGATAGGGTGATTTTCCTCTTTTTTGTCTAACAGTTTTTAGTGATGTACTACTAATGGATTTATGATATAATAAAAAAGCAGCCGTTAAGCTGCTTTTAGAAAGTTTAAAAATAATTCGTTATACATCGTAGAAGAAAATTTGCTCTACTGGACCACTATCAGACATTGCCACATCTCCATTGTGCATTCTCGCTCTGGCATATAGTTTAAGAATATAAGTACAACGGGTCATGTCATTAGGTGGATTGTTCAATTGACAACTATTGTTGGTTCTTTCATCAATAGCAGGATTTGTATTGCCACTTAATGGAATAATTCCATCTGAAATTCCTCTGTTAACTGTGTTGCTATTATTTCTTAAATGCAATGAAGAAGAACTAAGATGTGGATGATAAACAGTGTATTTAGCATGAAGAGTACCGTTGATAGGTGTACATAGACCATTCGCTTCTAATTCTGCAATAGATAATTTTAAAACAACTGGATTGTTGTTCATAATAACTGAATTAAGTGTTTTACCATTACCAGGAACAATGTTGAACTGATTTAATGGTTTGTTTACCACTTCTCTTATTTCAAAACGGATAGCAAATTTCTCTATCGGAATTTTATTTGCTGCAGGAATAGTTTGGCCAGGATTTATGCTTCCAGGAACATCTGGAGCATTTGTTAAAGCTGCAGTATTCAGAGAGATTAAAGTGTCTTCTTCAATAATGTTGTAGGAAGATAAATCAGCTAAAGTTAATCCAGCGTTAATCAAAGCTCTTTCGATGGCATGGTTAACATCAAACCAACCTTGAGCATCAAAATCACTTTGATCACTGGTGACAAAAATTTCATTATTGATTGGAGAATATACTTTGCGACTCAATTTTGAAACAACACTTGGAACAAATAAATTTGGTGTTACTCCAATAATTTTTGAGAAATTTCCAATTGCTGGAGCAGGAGTTCCGTTTGGAGTTGTTGTATCACTAATTAAAAAACGATATTCAATTGGGTTACCTGATGCCGATTTTAACGCCGCTTGACCAGTTAAACGGATAGTTCCAAACAACGCATTTTTCCCTGATCCTGCATAACCATCTACATCAAAATCATAACTATTTGTACCATAAGATGCGCTAAAAGCAGTTCCAATCCCTGTCCATGCACTTGGGAAATTTGGATCTTCAGGGTTTACTACGTTTACTTCTGAGCACAATTTAACACATAGACAATAACCAACATTTTTTCGAGCATTTGCTCTCGTTTCATTAATAAGTGTTGTGCCTGCAATTTCGGCTTTAAAATAAACATCTGGTCCGCTTTGGAAAGTTAATGGCAAACCAGGATCTGTTTCAACATTAATTAGAGGAGATAAGAATGTCTGTTTAAATTTGATTGAAGAATAATCAATTCTAAAGTGTCCATTGCTATCCGTTGTATCTGTTCCTAAGTTATCATCAGTCAAAAAATCGGCATCAAAAGCTGTAATTTTTGCATTAGCTATAGGGGTATTTGTTTTGCAATTTACTAAACGACCACAAATAACCCACGCATCAAAATAATGTCCTCTAATGTAACACCAGAATTTATAGGAAATTTCATGTGACCAGTTAAAGAAATTAAATTCTTCAAACTCATTTCTTCTCCATTCCATTACCAATGTAGTAATGTGAAATTGGAGAGGCTCAGTTCTTTTCGGTTTTGGAATTTTTGGAGGAACTGTACCACAAATAAAGTCAATGTCAAAAGCAGAATTAGCATATTTATCATCAATGCTAAATTCAAAATTTCCATTCTCATCAGTGAATGTTTTAGCGATTAAAAGATTTTCCCTTAGTTTAGCTTCTTCTTTAGTTACTAAATGAAATGTTTCTTTTGCATTTGCAACAGCAGAGCTCAAAACTTCTTTTCTGTATGGGAGATATAATAGTACCTCTACATTGGCAATGTATTCGCGACAATCATCACACAATTGTCCTTTTAATGTGCCTTTAAAAATGTTTTTCATGATCATAATAGTTTTAGTTTGTAATTATTTGATTTTCAATATTTTGAAATACAAATTTTGTTCTTTTAAAGTGTTGAATATCAAGTGAAACGACTGATTTTATTCAGGAAAAAGACTTCCATTTTTTAAGGGCTTTAACGATGTTCTCCAGTTAAAATGGTTATATTGCATTTATGGATATAAAAAGCAAAGTTGTTTGGATCACAGGAGCGTCTTCTGGAATAGGAGAAGGCTTGGCTTACGAATTAGCAAAAAAGAATTGCAGACTTATACTTTCTGGACGTAATGTAGCAGAACTTGAAAGAGTAAGAGACAATTGTAATGCTACTACTGAAATACTTTCATTTGATTTGGCCGATTTTGACAATGCTAAATTTAATGTCGAAAAGGCAATTTCTTTATTTGGAAAAGTTGATGTGTTGATTTGTAATGGAGGTGTAAGCCAACGTTCTTTGATTGTTGAAACTAGTTTTGAAGTAGATAAAAAACTCATAGAAGTAGATTATTTAGCAAACGTAGCTTTGGCTAAAGCCATTCTTCCGCATTTTATAGAAAATCAATCAGGGCATTTCGCTGTAGTAACCAGTTTGATGGGGAAATTCGGATCACCTTATCGATCTGGATATTGTGGAGCAAAACATGCTTTGCATGGTTTTTTTGATGTGATGCGAATGGAACATCAAAAAGATGGAATAAACGTCACCATGGTTTGTCCTGGGTTTATTCAAACTAATGTAGCCAAAAATGCACTAACGGCAGATGGTTCAAAACAAACAACAGATGATGAAGCGACAAAAAATGGTTTGCCAGTTTCTGTATTTGTTGAACGAATGGTTAACGCTATTGAAAGAGAAAAATTTGAAGTGTATATAGGAAGAAAAGAAACGCTTGGTGTATATCTTAAGCGTTTCTTTCCAACTTTACTGCATTATTTTGTGATTAGGAGTAAAGTGAGGTAGAAATGTTGATTTTATAAGATACAAAAAGAGATTGCAAACGCAATCTCTTTTTAGTTATTTGTAATTATTGATTTTAAGAATTACCAGCTTCCTCCAGCTCCACCACCAGAGAAACCTCCACCGCCAAAGCCACCGCCAAAGCCACCAGATCCTCCGCCGAAACCACCTCCAGAAGACCATCCACCGCCTGAAGAGCTTCGTCCCAAACTGCTTAAAATGATAATGTCAGCTAAATCGGGTCCAGAAAAGCGACCGCCACTTCCGCCGCCGCCTCTTCGGTTACGACTTGAAAGAATGATAATGATAACTATGAATATTAACATAATAATAAATACGCCACCGCTTCCGTCGTCTGCTTTGTTACCTTTTCTTTCTCCTTTGTATTTTCCTTTTAAAACGTCAAAAATTGCATCGGCACCTTTATCAAGACCGTTGTAATAACTTCCGGCTTTAAATTCAGGAACAATAACATTTCGTATAATTTCGCCAGTTATTCCAGCAGTCATTCGATCTTCAACACCATATCCGTTTACAATATGAATTTTTCGGTCGTTTTTAGAAAGTAGAATTAAAATTCCGTTGTCTTCTTTAGCTTGACCAATTCCCCAAGTATGTGCCCATTTTGTGGCTAGCTGACTAATATCTTCTCCTTTTAAATCATCAATAGTAATGGCAACTATTTGAGTTGTAGTAGAATCGGAATATTTGACTAATTTGTTTTCAAGTTGTTGTTTTTCGTTTTCTTGAAGTAAATTAGCATAATCATAAACACTGGTTTGAAATTTAGGAACTTCAGGTATTGTGTATTGGGAAAAACCAACGTAATGCAACAATAAAATAGTTAACATTACTATTAGTTTTACCATTCTTAATACAAATTGTATCATTTATGATTTAGAAATTTCGTTAGATAATTCGTTTGTGTCATCAGTATGAAATGGGAAATAAGTTTTTAGTCTTTCTCCAGCTCTAAGTATTCCAGCTACTAATCCGTCCTTGAACTTTTTTTCTTTAAAATGCTTGATAACAATGTCTTTGGTACAATCCCAGAAGTCCTCTTCAACGACCTTGTTAATACCTTCGTCACCTAAGATTACAAAGGATTGATTTTTGACATTAACATAAAAAAGAACACCATTTCTTGCTAGAGTATTATCCATGTTAAGTGAAAAGAAAACCTCCTTTGCTCTTTCGAACGGAGGTTTGTCATTTTGTGCTTCTATATGAACTCTAATTTCACCCGAAGTGTTTTTCTCTGCTGTGTGTATGGCATCAACAATAGCTTGTTCTTCGAGAGTGGTTAGAAAATCTTCTGTAATAGACATTATTTTTTATCTTCTTTGTTGTCAAAGTTAAATTCTACTTCAGGAGCTTTTTCAGCACCAGCCACAGCATCGAAGTATGCTTTTTCAGTAAATCCAAACATTCCTGCTAATAAGCTGTTAGGGAAAGTTTTGATGTGAGTGTTATATGGTTTCACCGCTTCGTTAAAACGAGTACGAGCCGTTAAAATTTGATTTTCAGTACTTGCCAATTCATCTTGTAGTTTTAAGAAGTTTTGGTTTGCTTTTAAATCAGGATATTGCTCAACTGTTACAAGTAATCTTGATAAAGAACTGTTTAAGTTCCCTTGTGCTTGATTGAATTGTGCTAATTGCTCAGGCGTAATGTTTGAAGGGTCAATTTTTACCGATGTGGCTTCCGATCTAGCTTTGATAACTGCTTCTAAAGTTGATTTTTCGAAATCGGCTGCACCTTTTACAGTTTTTACTAAGTTACCAATTAAATCATTTCTTCTTTGGTACGAAGTTTCAACATTTCCCCAAGATTCTTTAATACCTTCGCTTAAAGTAACAGCAGTATTGTTTATTCCTTTTGCCCAGCTGTATAAAGCAAATACAACAACTAAAATTATTCCAACAGGAATTAACCATTTTCTCATATTCGTTTTGTTTTTAAGTTAATTTATTTAGTGATTAAACGTAATTTGTTTTAAAAAGTTACAAATTATAGTTCGTTTTTAATATTTACTAACTGAATTTTGATGTTTTCGAGTTTTCTTATAATCTCAAATTTGTCTAAAGTCTTTTTTTGACCTTCTTTTAAATGGATTTTTGCTCCTTCAAGAGTGAAGCCTCTTTCTTTAACCAAATGATAAATCAATTGAAGATTTTTTACATCTTCTGGAGTGAACATACGATTACCTTTAGCATTTTTCTTTGGTTTTAAAATATCAAATTCTTTATCCCAAAAGCGGATTAATGATTGGTTTACATTAAAAGCCTTCGCGATTTCGCCCATGCTATAGTATAATTTTTCTGGAAGATTAATATGCATTAGTCTAAAGATTGATTTTCTTGCGTAGCAAGCTTAGCAATTGCAGTATATTCCACTGCCGAAATGTTTCCGTAATAAAAGTTGATTGGATTTACTACACTTCCGCCTTTGTGAACTTCGTAATGTAAGTGTGGTGCTTGACTACGACCAGTACTTCCCACAAATCCAATTATATCACCTCTTTTTACTCTTTTGCCAGGTCTGCAATTATAACGACTTAAGTGTGCATATAGTGTTTCATACCCAAATCCATGAGAGATTACGATATGATTTCCAAAACCTGAAGCTCCAGCATCAGCCCTACGAACAACTCCGTCACCAGTGGCATAAACAGGTGTTCCTGTTGGTGAAGTAAAATCCATTCCTTTATGCATTTTTCTAGCTTTGGTAAAGGGGTCACTTCGATAACCAAAACCTGAAGCCATATGTTTTAAATGTTCGTTTTTTACAGGCTGAATGGCGGGTATAGAAGAAAGAAATTTTTCTTTTTTCTTAGCCAAATTTAAAATTTCGTCAAGAGATTTTGATTGTGTAGCTAATTCTTTTGAGATTTGTGCTACACGGCCATTTGTTCTTTCAATAATTTGCTCGTTATTGAGTTTTAGCAATTCTCTAAAGGTTATTTTACTGTTTATGCTGTCTTTCTCTAGTTGCGTTGGAGTAGCATTAAAGTAAACTTTATAAATATTTTTATCACGCTCTTGAAGATCTCCAAGAACTTCGTCCAATTCACTAATTTTTTGATTAAGAATCGTGTAGTTTAGTTTTAAGTTTTCTATTTCTCTAGCTTGGATTTTGTCTTTAGGAGTTTCAAAGTATTTTGTATTTGAAAGCACGAAAAAACATAAGAAACCAAACAATGCAGAAGCTAACAAAAACAGGGCTGCAAAGCCTAAATTTCTTCCTTTTTTCGGATTAATTTTTCGGTAGGCTAAACTTTCGGTATCGAAATAATATTTTACTTTCCCCATTCTTTAAAAAATGTACTATTTTTGCACTCAATTATCACAAAGTAACAAAATATTAGCCAAATAATGAAATCACAAGACATTCGTAAGGCATACCTTGATTTTTTTAAAAGTAAAGACCACTTAATTGTTCCATCGGCACCCATTGTATTAAAAGACGATCCAACGTTGATGTTCAACAATTCAGGAATGGCGCAGTTTAAAGAGTTTTTCTTAGGAAACGGAACGCCTAAAAGTCCACGTATAGCCGATACACAAAAATGTCTTCGTGTTTCAGGAAAGCACAACGATTTAGAAGATGTAGGTTTCGATACGTATCATCATACTATGTTCGAAATGCTAGGAAACTGGTCTTTTGGTGATTATTTCAAAAAAGAAGCGTTGGCATGGGCTTGGGAATTTTTAACGGAAGTATTAAAATTAGAAAAAGATCGTTTATATGTTTCTGTTTTTGAAGGAAATCCAGCAGAGAATGTGCCTTTCGATCAAGAGGCTTTCGATATTTGGAAACAATATGTGTCTGAAGATAGAATCATCTTAGGGAACAAAAAAGACAATTTCTGGGAAATGGGTGATCAAGGTCCTTGTGGTCCTTGTTCAGAAATTCATATTGACTTACGTACTGATGCTGAAAGAGCAGCTGTTTCTGGAAGAGATTTAGTAAATGCAGACCATCCACAAGTTGTGGAAATTTGGAACAACGTATTTATGGAATTCAACCGTAAAGCTGATGGTTCTTTAGAAAAATTACCTGCGCAACACGTAGATACCGGAATGGGATTTGAGCGTTTGTGTATGGCAATGCAAGGAGTTACTTCAAACTATGATACAGATGTTTTCACGCCGCTTATCGCGAAAGTGGAAGAGATTACAGGATTAAAATATACTAACAACGAAGTTAAAGATATTACTGAAGAGCAAAACAAAATTAATATTGCGATTCGTGTAATTGTAGATCACGTTCGCGCCGTTGCATTTTCAATTGCTGATGGTCAGTTACCTTCAAACACTGGAGCTGGTTATGTAATTCGTCGTATTTTACGTCGTGCTATTCGTTACGGATTCACTTTCTTAGGAACAAAAGAACCATTTATCAATAAATTGGTAGCAGTTTTAGCGACGCAAATGGGCGAGTTTTTCCCTGAAATTAAAGCACAACAACAATTAGTAACCAATGTAATTCGTGAAGAAGAAGCATCTTTCTTAAGAACATTAGAGCAAGGAATTCAGTTATTAGAAAACGTAATGCAAAATACTTCAGGAAAAGAAGTTTCTGGAGAAAAAGCATTTGAATTATATGATACTTTCGGATTCCCAAAAGATTTAACGGCTTTAATTTTAAAAGAAAAAGGATATACTTTTAATGAAGCTGATTTCGAAACAGAATTACAAAAACAAAAGGCACGTTCTCGTGCGGCTTCAGAAGTTTCAACAGAAGATTGGAAGATTTTAATTGACGGAAACGTAGAAACTTTCGTGGGTTATGATCAAACGGAAAACGAAGTTAAAATTACGCGTATCCGTAAAGTAGATTCTAAAAAAGACGGCGTTTTATATCAAATTGTTTTAGATAATACGCCTTTTTATCCAGAAGGTGGTGGACAAGTAGGGGATAAGGGAACTTTAGTTTCTGCAAATGAAACGATTGAAATTATCGATACAAAAAAA
>CBFHBH010000055.1:0-9615 GCA_965653735.1 uncultured Flavobacterium sp.
TAACTTCTTTTCTCTAAATATTGCACAACCCATGTACTGCTACTCAACCGTAGCCTTTCATAAAAATGTATTTAAAAATTCTGGAAATTTTGATGAAAAAATAACGTTTGCCGAAGATATTGATTTCAACGTAAGAGCCAATCTGAATAATCTTTTGGCTTATTCAAGTAAAGTTTGTGCTTCTTATAATTTACTTTCAGAAAATCAAATCACTACTTCTAGTATAAGTAATAAAATTCTTCCTGATTTAGATAAATATCAATCTCTTTGTACAAAACAAAATGGTTTAGAAAAATATCTAGATTTTAACAGGTATGTTTTTGCAATGCATTATAAAACAGAAAAAGAGCATATTAGATTTAATGAAATAAAAGGAAAAATAAATTATAAAAACTTAACTACTAAACAGGTATTATTACTAAAATCACCTTTGTTTATTGTCTTTATAATTCGAAAATTAAAGTCGTTCTTGATTAAGTTCAATATCAAGATTTCAAGTTATTAACGTAATCCAGAAAAACTTTAAAATCTCTAATGTAATCCTCTTCATCAAAAACATCTGAAGACAAAACTAGACAAACTGCTCCAGAAGAAAAATTTTCCAATTCTCTCCAAATATTGCTACGTATTAAAAGTCCTTTATTAGGCTTATTTAAGGAAATTGTTTTCTCCTCTTTTCCGCTTTTTAAAATTACATCAAAACTCCCTGAAAGAGGTATTAAAAATTCTATTTGCTCTTTGTGGGCATGTCCTCCTCTTGTTGCTGAACTGGGTACGTCAAACAAATAATAAACTCGATTTACTTTATAGGGAAGTACTTCTTTTTCAATAACTGCAATATTTCCTCTATAATCTTCAATTGTTGGTATTTCTATCAATTCAATATTCATACAACTAACTTACATTTATTTTTAGATAATCTAACCACTGTTTGCCAATATTTTCAACTGAAAAATTCTGAATGCTTATTAAAGAATTATTTTTACAAACTTCGTATAAACTTGGATTCTCTATCATTTCATTCATTCCTTCCCCTAACTTTTCGAAATTTTGATTCTCAATTAAGAGCCCATTTTTTTTATTAATAATAATTTCACTAGGTCCAGATGGACAATCAAAAGCTATTACTGGTGTTTTACATGCTAAGGCTTCTAAAATAACCATAGGTAAACCTTCAAATTTACTAGATAATACTAAATATTTTGCTTTACTGAAGTAAGCAAAGGGATTACTAACCTGTCCCTTAAATACAACTTGGTTCTCTAAATTTAAGGATTTAGCTAATTCTTGCAGTTCAAGTTTCTTAGATCCCTCACCAAGCAATAGCAGTTTTATGTTCTTTTTAGGCAAAATAGAACTTGCATATGCTAAAATTAGTTTATCAAATTGTTTTATATCATCATTCATTCTGCCAGCACAAACAATAAAATCGTAGTTATCCTCTATACTTTCATTTGATTTCTTTTGAATTTCTTCAATTGTTATTGGATTATGAATAATTCTTAAATTATCAAAACCATATTTCTCATAAACCAACTCGTTTATTTGATTTGTAATGGTTACAATTCCATATGCTTTCTTATGTGTACTCTTTGCAAGAAATTTATATTTAGAGAAATATAAATCAATCATGAAATTATGAATTGTATATATAGTTGGGGATTTAAAAATAAATCTTGCAATAATCCATTCCTGCAAAAAATTATGTTTAGCTCTTGAATCAATTATGAAATCAAATTTGTTATCGTCAATATATTTTTTAAAAACTTTGAACTTTTCAACTTTACCATTTATCTTACCTAAATTTAAAAGAGATCCTGAAAAGGAATACTCTACACTATCAATAAAAATAACGTGGTGTGTTTCAATATTTTGACTTACAAAAAAATCTGAAAGTATAGCAGCTACTCTTTCTGCTCCACCCGTTGATAAACATTCACTAACTAAACAAATCTTGTATTTTTTTTGTACTAAAGGCACAGAAATAGTATTTTTAAACCTCAAATATAATCATTAATGAGGATTTTACTTGTTGGAGAGTACAGCAGACTACATAATACTTTAAAAGAAGGTTTAGAATCATTTGAACACGAAGTCATTATTGTAAGTGATGGTGATGGATTCAAGAGTTTTCCAACAGATTATTCAATTGCCCCAAAATGGTGCAATATTTTTTTTATAAACATAATTCGACAGGCTATATTCAAATTGACAAGCTTTGATATTGCAAAAATTGAAAGAGGTATCCGATTTTATGTTTTATCACCTAAATTAAAAAAGTTTGATGTTGTACAAATAATTAATGAGTTACCAATTCATACAATTCCATTTTTTGAACTTTTTTTATTAAAAAAACTCAAAAAGGAGAACTCAAAATTCTTTGTACTTTCTAGTGGTGTTGATTTTTGGAACATATCATATTATCTAAAAAACAAATCTTATAAATCAATTTTTCAACCTTTATTTGAAAATCAACAATTAAAAGAAAATTATAAATTTTGCTTTAATTACTTAAAACCAAGTCATAGTAAGATTAATAAATTCCTTTCCAATCATTGTGATGGTATCATTGCAACAGATTTTGATTATGTAATACCCATTGTGTCACATCCCAAATTTCTGGGACTAATTCCAAACCCAATCAATATTTCAAAGCTTAAAATACCAGAAATTGAAATGAATGATAAAATCGTTATCTTTTTGGGTATTAATGAATGGAATTATTATCAAAAAGGTATAAGCTATTTTGAAGAAGCATTAAACATAATTAAAACGAAATTTAAGGAAAAAGTTGAAATCATAATTGCAAAAAATCTTCCTTATAACCAGTACATTAACCTTTATAATGGTGCTCATATAGTATTAGATCAAGTTTTTGCAAATGATCAAGGCTATAACGCCTTAGAGGCAATGGCAAAAGGTAAAGTTGTTTTTACTGGAGCTGAGAAAGACTTTATAGAATATTATGAAATAGATAAAAATGTTTGCATTAATGCAAAACCAGACGTAGAATATTTAGTTGATGAATTAAGTTTTTTGATTGAAAACCCTGATGAAATAATTGAACTAGGAAAAAGAGCAAAAAAATTTATCGAAGATTATCATAATTATAAAAAAATAGCTAACCTTTACATTGAAACTTGGCAAAATCAAGACAAAGCAGTACAATCATAAATTAAATGAGCACAAACATTATATCAGATAAAGCAAAAATTGGGAAAAATGTTACAATTGGTAATTTTTGTATCATAGATGAAGACGTTGTAATTGGAGACAATACAGTAATAAAAAACTATGTAGAACTTAGAAAAGGAACCATAATAGGTGAAAATTGTTTTATTGATTCTAAAGTTGTTTCATCGGGAAATTGTGTTATTGGAGATAATGTTACTGTTAGATATGATAGTATTATAGCTCGAGGTGTAAAAATTGGAAATAATACTTATATAAGTCCTAAAATGATGACCAATAATTTGGACACAAAAATGGATCAAATTGGTGGAGCTAACATTGGTAGTAATGTTTTTATTGGTACTAATTGCGTTTTACAACACGGAATAAAAATTGGTGATAATAGTGTTCTAGGCTCAATGTCATTTGTTACTAAAGATGTGCCTGAAAATGAAATTTGGTTTGGTATTCCTGCAAAATTCCAACGAGAAGTTTAGACTTTAAAATGATTCCAAATCATTTTATATTTTTTCAAAATCTCTTTTTCGTTTTCCCAATCTCTTGAATAATTTTCTTTTATAAGTTTTGCTGGTATACCACCTATTAAAATATTTTTACCAAAATTAGAATAGTCTTTATTGCATAATGTATTTGAAGCAATAACACAAAAATCAGGCGTTTCTGTTCCTGGCATAAAAGAGACCCTGTTTGAAACTGCATTATGCGAACCCAAAACAATTGGAGCAGTAATAGGATATTTCTCTTGAGTCTCCGTATTTATCATTGGGTGAGAATTTGTATCTATAACTTGTGATTGATACCCAATTCCTGTCCATTCGCCTAAAGTAATGCTCTCCATACAAATTAATTTTACTTCAGATCCTAAACAAGACATGTAACCAAAATTACAGGTTGCATTTTCAGCTATGTATAAAAAAACATCTTTCCCCATATGCATGGGACCATTAAAAATAAGTTTACCTTCAATAAATACTTCAGCTATTTTTTTTCGTTTTTTATTTATTTCAAACTGCTGTCCAAAACCAATCATTCCCCTTTCAATAGGACCATTTATGACAACTTCACCTTTAATACTTTGAAAACTAACTTGACCGTAAAAAACAACAGGTGTTTTAATAGCAATAGAAAAAGGAAATTTTTTGAAGTTAAAATAAAGTGTCTTAATCCAATTAATGGTCAAAAAAAACTTGAGTTTATGATAAAACATCTTGGTTTTTCTTAAATATTTTTTCACCACATTAATCATTTTTTAAATTTTGAAGCAATTATTTCTTTAAAATTCAACTTTTTATCTAACTGGGTATAAGAATATAGCATTGAAATTACAATTAACAAAATCATCACTATCCACTTTAATAATATCATAGATATAAACGAAGAACTAAAACTAATTAAACAAATCATAACACAAATCAAAAAAGAAGTATTGAATTCATCTTCTATATAAAATCCGTATTTTCTCTTAGCAATTACCCGCATTGCAAAAAAATGAATTATATAATAAATCAAAAAACTTATCCCTAATCCTTCCAATCCCCAAAAATAGTATCCAATTATGTTTAAAACCAAAGAAGCTATATTAAAAATTACAGAATTGGTTATGAAAAGTTTTGAATCTCCTTTGGCAATCAAAATATAGCCAATACCCCAAGAAACCGTTTTAAACAACATTCCTAAAATTCCCCAAACAATCATTGATGATATAGGCAAAAATTCTTCTGAATAAAGTAGTTTTATTATTAAAGAAGAAAATGCAATACATCCAACAATAACTGGTGTAATTAGCAAAACTGCAGTATAAATTTGTTCAAAAACAACTTTTCTTATTTTCGAATCATCATCAATTATTGTAGTTAATTTGGGATAATAATCCGTACCCATCACTGTAAAAATAATACCTACATAGGAGTTTAAAATTGTAAATCCTGCATTATAATATCCTACAACTTCTATTCCTCCATTTCTAGATAAATAAATTTGTAGTAAATATGAAACTAAAATTGTCATTAAACCCCCTAGACTTAATACTAAGCCCAAGCGAATCATTTCTTTACCTTCTTTTAAAGTATCTGCAAACTTTACGTTTTCTTCTTTTAAGTAAGAAATACTTTTTTTGGAATATAAAATTACAATAACATAACTAATAATAGTTGCTGCAATTATTGAAGGTACAATCCCATCAACTTTAAAAAAATAATATAATGGCAATGATATTATCAAGCCTAAAAAACTTCCATAAAGATTTGCTTTTGCTAAATCCTGAACTTTTCTCAGTCCTTGAAAAATTGAATTTTTACCGTTAATTATTTGCCTTATCAAAATGGAAATTGAAACCCATTGAAACAACATTTTATAATCTGTGTTACTAAAAGTTAGAACACTCAATTTTTCAGAAAAAAGTAATGTGATAATAAAGCCAATAAAACCAGTAATAAATGAAACTCTATTTATTATTTGAGCTATTCTTGATAATTGTTTTAGATTTTCTTCATTACTAGCAACTTCTCTAACAGAACTAGTCTCAATTCCGCAACTAGTGATTCTAACAATCAAATCTATTGTAGAATTCAATACACTTATTATTCCTACTCCAGCTGGTCCAATAAAAATTGCGATTGCTTTAGTTTTTATTATCCCAATGATGATATTAAAAAACTGTATACCTCCAAAAATTGAAGTTACTTTAAGAATTTGTCTATATGCGGCTTTATCGTTAGACAAACTAAAAATTATTTAAAATTTGAATCACTTTATTTACCTCATCATCTGTCATTACTGGGCTCATTGGCAAACTCAATACTTCTTCGTGGATTTTTTCAGTAATTGGAAATGACAATACATTCCAATCTTTCATTGCCTGTTGTTTATGTGGCGCAACTGGATAGTGAATTAACGTTTGGATTCCGTTATTAGATAAATATTTCTGCAATTCTTCTCTGTTTTTCGTACGAATCACAAACAAATGGAAAACATGATCTTTCAATTCCTTACAACCAGGAAGTATAATCTTTTCATTATTAATTTCAGAAAAATATGCGTTTGCTATTTCTCTTCTTCTGTTATTATCACTATTCAAATTTGGCAATTTACAATTTAGAAAAGCTGCCTGAATTTCATCCAAACGTGAATTGAAACCAATCAGTTCATTATAATATTTCTTTTCCGAACCGTAATTTCTAAGTTTATTAATAGTTTCTGCAAGTTTAAAATCATTTGTAACGACTGCTCCACCATCTCCTAATGCTCCCAAATTTTTACCTGGATAAAAACTAAAAGTTCTTGTGTGACTTCCTTTAAAATTTAAGCCGTGTGCCTGAGCACAATCTTCAACAATTTGCAACCAATTTCTATTATATCATCCATATTAGCCAATTGGCCATATAAATGGACCACCAAAATTCCTTTCGTCTTAGCCGAAATTTTTTCTTCAATAAGCTTAGGATCAATGTTAAAAGTATCAAAATCAGGTTCAACCAAAACGGGAACTAATCCAGCGTGTAAAATCCCAAGAATTGAAGCGATATAAGTGTTTGCTGGAACTATAATTTCGTCGCCCTTTTGCAAATTTCCATTTTCAATATAAGCTAAAAACGAAAGTGTAATAGCATCCAATCCGTTTCCTATTCCAATACAGTATCTTGATTTACAATAATTGGCAAAATTCTCTTCAAATGCTTTTACTTCATTTCCTAAAATATACCAGCCACTATCCATCACCTGCTTCAATTTATTTTGAAAAGCTTCTTCGTAAGGCTTATTTATTTTATGAATATCTAAAAATGAAATCATTTTAACACATTAAGTAAGTTGATAAATTTAGAAGTTGAGACTTCGTAAAAGTCCTGAATTATTGTTGAGGCTCCAAAGCTTTCTTTCCAAAAAGACAAACCACTATTAAGAGTTTTACCATTGTTCTCGTTAGAAATTCCAAAGTCTAAAAACTTTTTGTCTTTAAAAACATTAGTTATCAAATTGTAGTACAAATAATCAAGACTGCCTAATTCATTTTTGGATGAATTAGCCGAAATATATTGCGCATGAGCCACTTGATGGCTTTCAAAAATTGTGGTACCTGCAACAATTTCACCATTTTTATACACGTTAAATTGACGGATATTTTTCGAAAATTTAGAATGTAAATACTCTATTTCTTTTAATGAATGAACTGGTAAAGCGTTATGTTTTTCGTTCAAATTTGGAATTAAAATAGAATTCCAGAATTTCTCAAAATTTGATTCTTCAACTATTTTTAACTCATTCTTTATTCCTTTAGAAACTCCTTCCATCCTGCCTTTAGAAATAGTATACCCTTTTTCTAAATCTATGACTGCTAACGAATCTCTTCTTATCAATTGAGCTTCTAACAAAAACAAAACATAAAGAGTTTCATCTGCAGGTCTTACATGGTAAATGCTCGGGATACATTTGATGGTGATTTTTTCAAAGCCAATATCATTCAAAAACTTTAAAACATCATGAAAAACATTTATGACAGTTTCTAATTTTAAATTGTCTTTGTAAATCAATCCACCATAAGTTAAACCTTGATGTGAAAATAACTCCCCCCCTACTTTATTAGCTGGTAAAATTGCAACCAGCTTATCTTTTTCATCCAAAACGAGTAATGAGCAATCTTCAAATCGGTCACTATGATATTCCATAAAATCACGATGAAATAAAAAAGTACCATTTTTAGCATCGGCTACAAAATTGTTCCAAAGACTAGAGTAAGTTTGGTCGTATTTTTTTATTTTGTATTGCTTCAAAACCATAATTTAATCCGAAAGTACATATTTTAAAGCCTATCTACAAAATAATTTGAAAGCCTGTCTATTTCTTAGTAATTTAGCCCTTTAATTTGAATCGTTTTGAAAGAAATAACTTCTGTCCAAAATCCTTACATAAAATCATTGGTTTTACTTCAAGAGAAATCAAAAGAGCGTAAAAAAACAGGTACTTTTTTAATCGAAGGAATTCGTGAAATAGAATTGGCTTTAAAAGGTGGTTACGAGTTGGAAACTGTTCTTTTTTTACCCGAAATCAATCCAGAAAAGCAAATCTTAAAATTAGTTGGAAACAATACCCAACTCATTGAAATTTCGAAAGAAGTGTATCAAAAACTAGCCTATCGTGATA
Source organism: uncultured Flavobacterium sp. (assembly GCA_965653735.1). Lineage (GTDB taxonomy): Bacteria > Bacteroidota > Bacteroidia > Flavobacteriales > Flavobacteriaceae > Flavobacterium. Next base: position 8,329 of record CBFHBH010000055.1, read on the forward strand.
CTACCGAAGGAATTTTAGCTGTAGCCAAATCTAAATCATTTTCATTAAGCGATTTAAAACTTCCTGAAAACCCATTGCTTTTAGTTGCCGAAGCTCCTGAAAAACCAGGAAATATTGGTGCTATGCTCCGTACTGCCGATGCTGCCAACCTTGATGCTGTTATAATTGCTAACCCAAAAAGTGACATGTACAATCCTAATATTGTACGTTCAAGTGTGGGATGTATTTTTACCAATCAGATTGCAGTAGGAACCACATCTGAAATCATTGACTTTTTAAAAGAAAATAAAATTGATTTTTACGCGGCAACTTTACAAAATTCCACGAGTTACCATGTTCAGGATTATACAAAATCAACTGCTTTAGTTGTAGGAACGGAAGCAACAGGCTTAAGTCAGGAATGGAGGGATAATGCCACACAGAATATCATCATTCCAATGCAAGGTGAAATTGACAGCATGAATGTTTCTGTTGCTGCGGCCATATTAATCTTTGAAGCTAAAAGACAACGTAATTTCAAATGATAAAAAAAAGTTTACTCCTAGTTCTGATACTTATGTCTTTAATACTACTTTTCAGAAAAAAAATAAACAATTGGTATCATAACTTAAAACCGAAATATACCACAGCTCAGGTAGTAACCAAACACGAAAAAAAGATATTCAATAAACTTCAAAGTGAGTTTCAGAAAGCTAAAATCAATACTACTAATTTTGAAATAGCACTACTGGCTTTCAAGGATTCTAAAAAATTAGAACTTTACATCAAGAGTCCAAAAACAGCATATCAGTTAATCAGAACATACGACTTTACAGCTTTTAGTGGTAAAATTGGTCCGAAATTAAAAAACGGTGACAAACAAATTCCGGAAGGGATTTACACTATGGACTATCTTAATCCAAATAGCCGTTACCATCTTTCATTAAAAGTAAGTTATCCAAATGCTTTCGATCAGGAAAAAGCGAAATTGGACAATAGAACCGATTTAGGAGGAGACATCATGATTCACGGAAAAAAAGTTACCATTGGCTGTATCCCAATTGGCGATAAAAACATTGAAGAAGTTTTTACTTTGGCTGCAAAATCAAGCAATCAGAAATTCCCAATTATCATTTCACCAACCGATTTCCGTAAAAATTCAATTTTTCCTGTTATTGAAGGTATTGATTGGGAAAAAGAATTATATTCAGACATTGAAACCGAACTAAAAAAATACAACACACAATGAAACAGTTTTTTATTGGAGCAATTGTCTTATTGAGCTTAAATGCATTTTCTCAGATTTCT
>CBFHBH010000056.1:0-9585 GCA_965653735.1 uncultured Flavobacterium sp.
TACATTAGGAGAAAATATTGGAGACTTAGGCGGTGTTAATGCTGCTTATGATGGTTTACAATTATTCTTAAAGAAAAATGGAAGACCAGAAAACATCGATGGTTTCACACCTGAGCAACGCTTCTTTATTTCATGGGGGACTATTTGGCGTTCAAAAATGAGAGACGAAGCAATTAAAAACCAAGTAAAAACAGATCCTCATACGCCAGGTATGTATCGTGCTTATGTTCCGCTACAAAATGTGGAATCTTTTTACCAGGCTTTTGATATCAAAGAAGGTGATAAACTATATGTAAAACCAGAAGACAGAGTTAAAATTTGGTAATCACAAAAAACATAGAAAAGCCCCCAATTGAGGGGCTTTTTTTATTATAAATATTTTTTGTTAAAAGCATCTCTGGTTCCTTTATTTACCAAGTAAATTCCAAATAAAACTACCAAAACTCCAATTGCCAATGTAATTGTTATTGATTCTTGAAAAATAAAAGCCCCTAAAATAACAGCAATTATAGGATTTATGTACGCATAAATACTACTCACTTCAGTAGGCAAATGTTGCAAGGCATAAATAAAAGCAACGAAAGTTGTTATTGAACCAAAAACAACCAAATACCCAATAGACCACCAAGCTTGTTCAGGAATTTGAGTTATATTTATTGATGTCCCTGTTGCTCCCGTATAAGCAAATAACAAAATACTTGAAATAAGCATCTGTAATCCTAAACTAAAATAGGGATTAAAGTTTTTAGCTTTCTTTTTAGTATATAAACTTCCAAATGCCCAAGTAATAGTAGCTAAAACAGAAAGAAAAATACCAAACTGAAAATCTGGTTTAATAAAATCGGCTAAATAATCAGAGAAAACAATACACACACCTCCAAAACTAACAAGTAAACCAATCACAGATAATTTTGAAAGGCGTTCTCCATTAAAAAAACTGATTATCACAATCCATAAAGGAAAAATCGCACCAATAACAGCTCCCAATCCGCTGGAAACATACTTTACACCCCAAGTACTTAAACCATTACTTAGTACAAAATTTAAAATACTCAAGATTAAAATGGTTCGCCACTGTTTCCCTTTGGGCCAAGGTGCTTTTTTAAAAATAAAATAAATTAAATAACATGCTGCACCTATAAATTGTCGGATTGCAGCAAGTTGTAAAGCTGGCATATGCTTTACCCCTTCTTTTGAGGCCAACCAAGTGGTTCCCCAAAAAAAGCAAACCCAAATTAAGGCTAAAACAGGTAAACCAAGAGATTGTATTTTTTTTATAGACTTCATCAATACAAATCTAAAGCAAATTGATGACCTAACCGTTCAATTAATTTATCTGATTTAATAATTTTACTAGTACTAATAATCGATTCTGTAAATTTTGGCAAAGCCAAATTCATCTCTAAAGCTTTTTGAGTATAATATTCTTTTCGGGTTGGATGAAATGGCGCTACTGCATTAAAAGTTTCTCCCCACACATCACTACCAATAATTTTAGAAATAACCTCTATACAATCTTTTTGATGAATCAAATTTATTGGAGCATCAGGACTTTCAATATTTTCTTTTCCTGCCAAATATTTTACCGGATGCCTATCTTCACCAATCAATCCTCCAAATCGCAGGATAGTTGTTTTGAAACTCGAATTACTTTGTAACAACTTTTCAGTTTGCAACAATTGCTTCCCATTTTCTGTATTTGGTTCAGGAATAATCTCTTCTGTAATTACTCCATCTTTATTTCCATACACCGAAGTTGAACTCACAAACAAAACTTTTTGTACAGATGATTTCTCGATAAAAGGAATTAACCTTTCCATTTTAGCAACAAAATTTTCCGAAGAAACACTTCTTAACTTTGGTGGAATATTGATGATTATGACCTCTGAATCTTTAAGAAACTCTCTTACTTCTCCACTTATTCCTTCTTCAGTCAAAGAAATTATAAAAGGAACAATTCCAGCATCTTCCAACTTGCTCAATTTCTCTGAAGTCGTAGTCGAACCATTCACAATAAAGCCTGAATCAATAAGTTTTTTTGCTAATGGCAATCCTAACCATCCACAACCTAAAACACTAATTTTTTGCATTTCTAAAAACTCGGTGTTCTACAACAATAGCATCATTTAAAACAAAAGGTGTTGGCATCATCCAAGATTTTCTTTTTGTGATACTAAACTGAGGATGTTCTAACAAATCGAAAGAACTTTCCTTTAATGATAAATCTAATTTTGCTTTAGCTGGAATTCTAAATTGAAGTTTTAACGGAATTGTATCGGTAATATAATAGGTTAAGACTTTATTGTTTTTAGCATTTTCGATATTGCTTTTGAATTCTATATTTTGAACATTGTTAGCCCTCAATTGTTGGGGTTTTCCTCCATTAGAAAATATGTCAATTCTATTCAATTTTCGATTTGGTAGAATGTCAATCACAAAATTTCTATAATTACCAACAACAGAATCTTTAACGAAGTTTACAGTCGATTTTGGCAAATTCTTAAATGAAGCACTAGTCATAAAAGTAAAACCAGCTTGGTACTTACTATACATTTTATTGCTGTTTAATTTTTTAGCATCGGTTGGTTTTTCTCCTAAATAACCTTTAGTCCATTCGTCTAAATTTTTATCATACGTTGCCCAGTAGGCTTTTCTTTCATCTGCATTTTGAATATAAACCAAGCTATTCGGTTTTGCTTTATTTTCTGCATAATCAGAATTCAAATGTGCTTTGCCTAAAAAACTTAGTCCAAGAATTAAAAACAAGAAAAAATACCCCTTTTTATTTTGGAACGAACCAAAAATTGGCAACAACAATCCAAAAATAAGTGTTACAAAAATTGTACTCACAAAAAGTATCTTTAACCCTAAACCTATTGGGAACATTTCAACAAAAGGCACCAAAATAAAAAGTGTAGGAAGTGCTAAAATAAAATTGATGTAAGGATTAGACTTTTGAGTAATTATAAAGTAACCCAACATTAGCAATCCTGATAATACTGGAATGATAAAAAATCCGGCTCCTTTAAGATAAAATGCTGCGCCAATATTAATAAGCAACCATAAAATTAACGGACCAACGAACTGATTGTATTCTTTTGGTTTGCTTTCTTTACTATGATACATTATAAAACAAAATGCGAGTGCAATACTTGCAAATCCGTAAATATAATCGTGGCCGTTATACGTAAAACCTTGCTGAATATCACTGTATTGTGGATAAATTTCTAAAAGCAGTTTCCATCCCAAAAAGCCAACAGCTCCTGTAATTACCAGTGTCAACAAAAAGGTTATCATTCCTTTGCCCATTTCGGCAGGATGTAATACACGTTTTGAAATTCCGATAAAGATTAAAATTAATGTCAATACAATTGCTACAATAAGCATTGGCATAATCCAATCGAATGGATAACTAATAAATCCGAATGGAACTGAAAAATAAACTTTATCTTCTGTTGAATTTAAATTTGACAAATCGGCATTAGCTAAATAATTCATCAAAGGATACAAGTTTGCTCCTTGATGTGCCATTGTTCTTTTATCAAGATTTTGATAACTATCTTGAGCAGTATGATAATTAAAGTGATTGTCTATAAAAGCAAAATTAAAACCTTGTATTTTACCAAGGGTTCTAAAAACTGTCAAATCGGTATCATTTGGCAACATTTTATAAATACTGTACATCAGCGAATTCGAATTTGGTCGAGAGAGATTACTTTTACTAAAAGCGTCAACCATTTTTGCGTTACCTTCATTAGTTTCCATAAGCATATAGCCTGGTCCAGAGCTTCCACGAGCCTCAAGATTGATGACTGCACCAACATCTTTTGCCCAAGGATGCTTACTTACAAATAGCGCCGCACCATTTAAACCAATTTCTTCTGCATCTGAAAACAATATGATAATGTCATTTTTTGCTTGTTGCTTATTAAACACATGAGCGCGAACACTCTCAAGTATTGCTGCAATTCCGCTTCCGTCATCACTCGCTCCTAATGATTTAGAATGTGGTGCACTATCATAATGCGATAAAAGTAAAAGTGCTTTACCTTTTTCTGTCCCTTTAATGCGTGCTAAAATATTTCTTGAATTTACCAGAATTCCTCCATCAGAAAGTGTGAAACCGTCCTGCATTTCTGTAGAAACTCCAATTTTCTTTAGTTCATCGAACAGATAAGTTGCAACTTCAGTATGTCCGTTTGAACCAATATAGTGTGGTTTTTGAGTAATGTTTTTTACATAGGCTAATGCTCTTTGGGTTGAAAATTCATTTAAGGGTACGTTTTGTTCTTCGTTTTGGGGTACCATGACATAAAATACAGCAATCACAATGCTAAAAAGCAATGCGAGTTGAAACAGTGAGTTGGTTGGTTTTTGCATATTTGGTTAGATTTAGGTTTCTTTTTTAACTAAAACATAGCTTTCATTTTCAATTGCCATATAACCATGATCATATAAAAAATAATAGACATTTCCTGTTTTAGTGGTATAAATTGAAGTAAAGTATTCGAAATCGAAACCTTTAGAAATAAGTTTAGTTCTGCTTATTTTCGATTTTCCTTCTGGGTTAAGTTCAGATAAAATACGATAGTTTTTACGCAACTTATTATTAACGTTACGCATTAAGTTGGTACTATCTTTATTCATTTTATTATTGTAAGCATTTCTGCAGCCATCACTACAAAATTTCTTGTCTTCCCTGCCTACAAGTTTTTCACCACATTCTAAACACGCTTTCATATACTTCCAAATTCTCCGTTACTATCTAAAGCTTGTTTGATGTGTGCCAAATGATGCTCACAATGCCAATCGTATATTCCTAATCCTTCCTTAACAGAGAATAATCTTTGGTGTTGCGGATGAAAATACATCTTGTTCCATTGTTCATCAGAAAGATTTTTTAAAACATGAGCCCATTTTTCATGAACCCCATTTATGATTTTTAATGAAGCCGAAATATCATTATTTAATCCATCACACAATTCTGCCCAACGGGCTTCTTCGTAAGGCCGAATAACAGGAGCATCTTCAGTCAAGGCCAACTTAATTCTTATTAGTGCATTCATATGGCTATCGGCCAAATGATGAACAACCTGCTTTATCGACCAGCCATCCGGACGGTATCGCCAATTGAGTTGTTCTATTGTAAGTGATTGAGTAATTTTCTCTATTTCTTGAGGTAAAAATTGGATTGTAGCAATCCATTGCTGAATTTCTTCGAATGAAACATCGGGATTGAATTGAAATTTTCCTATGGGAAATTTAAGATTTTCAAGATTCATTGTTTTTTTATTTGTTTTAAAGATAATAAAATTCCTACTTACAAACGACAACAAATATTTACAATCGAAATTAAACGACTTTCTACCGAATAATTTTTGAAACGTATCTAATCTTTGCAGTGTCAAAATGAAAGACAAAACAATTTAATTAACAATAATATTTAAATTTTAAACGCCATGAATGCATTAAGAAACAAAGTACAATTAATTGGACACGTAGGACAAGAACCTGAAATCAAAATCCTTGAAGGAGGAAAAAAATTAGCAAAATTGACTTTAGCAACAAATGAAGTCTATTATAATGATAAAAAAGAAAAAGTAACCGATACACAGTGGCACAATATAACTGCATGGGGAAAAACAGCTGAAATCATAGAAAACTTTGTAAGTAAAGGAAAAGAAATCGCCTTAGAAGGAAAACTAACCTATAGAACTTGGGAAGACTCTAATGGAGAAAAAAGATATTTCACCGATTTTATTATAATATTTCTCAATTTCCTTTATTAAATAATATTAATAAAAAGTAATCTAAACCTGTCTTATCGACAGGTTTTTTTATTAAATACTTAACAATATTTATATATTTTGTTACTTTTACAAAAAAAATCAAAATGAAAAGAATTACCTACTTATCAATAATACTACTTTTTTCCACTTATGTTTTTTCCCAAAAACACAATCATAATCATGATTTTGAAAAAATGGTTGAGGCAGAAATGAAATCAGCATCAAAAAAATTGAATTTAGCAGTAAATCCAAATACATTAAACTACAATATTACTTATCATAAATTAGAATTCACCGTAGATCCAACAGTTAGAGCTATAACAGGAAAAGTAACAACTAACTACACGGCTCTTTCTAATATGAACACAATTACCTTCGATTTAACAAGTGATTTAGTAGTAAGTTCAGTGAAAGTTAACAATGTTTCTTCTACTTTTTTACAAAATACAAATAATGAATTAGTTATAAACTTACCTTCTACCCAACTTACAGGTACGTCTGCAACTGTTGAAATTATTTATTCTGGTGTTCCTGCAAACAGTGGTTTCGATTCTTTTGTGGTTGACGTCCATGGGACAAACTCTCCTATTCTTTGGACATTATCTGAACCTTATGGAGCAAGAGATTGGTGGCCTTGTAAGCAAGATTTGAATGACAAAGTAGATAACGGAATAGATGTTTACATAACAGCTCCATCCCAATACACAAGCGTTTCAAACGGCTTACAACAATCAAGGGTTATTAATGGTGCTAACGCAACAACACACTACCATCATAGCTATCCAATTCCTGCCTATCTTATTGCAATTGCTGTATCAAATTATCAAATTTATAATCAACAAGGAGGTCTTGGAACAGTTGCAAGTCCATTTTTTCCTATCGTGAATTATATTTATCCTGAAACAAGTGCAACTATGACTCCTACTTTAGGAGTAACCCCAACAATAATTAACTTTTATGAAACAATTATAGGACTATATCCTTTTAGAAATGAAAAACTCTGTTTTAATCAATACCGCCTCTTGTGGAGGAGTAATGAGTAGATCACTAATTGCACACGAAATGGCACATCAATGGTTTGGGGATAAAGTTACTTGTGGTTCTTGGAAAGACATTTGGTTAAATGAAGGAATTACGGAGTATATGTCTGGATGTGTGGTTGAAAATTTAGACGGTGCAACATCATTTGTAAATTGGAAAAACACAAAAATCACAAGTATAACATCATCACCAACTGGAAATTTATATCTATATGATTCTCAATTAACTGATGTGAATAGAATTTTTAGTGGTCGCCTTACTTACAACAAAGGTGCAATGGTAACCAATATGTTGAGATATATTATGGGTGACACAAACTTTTTTCAAGCATTAAGAAATTATCTAAATGACCCGACTCTTGCCTATTCCTATGCTATAACTCCACAATTTCAAACTCATTTAGAAGCGGTTCATGGAAGTTCTTTACAAGAATTCTTTAATGATTGGGTATACAAAGAAGGCTATCCTATTTATAATATAAATGCATACAACTCTGGTACAAATCAAGCAACTGTTGTAATCAATCAAACACAATCTATAACTAATAGTGCACAAACTGGATATGTTTCGTTTTATGAAATGCCAGTACCGGTTCGTTTAGTCTTGAGTAATGGATCAAATCTAGATGTTAAACTAAGTAATACATTTAGTGGCCAAAGTTTTAATGTTGCATTACCCGCTGGAACAACAATTACAAATGTGGTTTTTGACCCAAATAAAAACATTATTTCCCGCAACAGTACAGCTACATTAGGAACCAGCTCTTTTAACTTAGACGCAGCAATAAGTGTATACCCTAATCCTGCTTCAGATATTTTAACTGTAGAAATGCCATCATCAACAATCTTACAAAAGGTAATTTTATATAATACTATTGGACAAAAATCTTTAGAATCTAGTGAAAGTAAAATTAATTTATCAAGACTTGCAAAAGGAGCATATATTGTTACTCTTGAAACCAACGAGGGAACATTTCATAAAAAATTGATAAAAAACTAAACTCGGCATAGCTATTGTATAAAAAGTAAGACGAAAGTCTTACTTTTGCTTTTTATAGAAATTTTTAAATTTTAAAATGGATACACTTATTCAGATTGCCCAAATCATATTCATCCTTTCGGTATTAGTAATTTTACATGAATTTGGTCATTATTTACCCGCTAAATTATTCAAAGTTAGAGTCGAAAAATTTTACTTATTCATGGATCCTTGGTTTTCTTTAGTAAAAAAGAAAATTGGAGAAACTGAATGGGGTATTGGGTGGCTTCCTATTGGTGGTTATGTTAAACTATCTGGAATGATGGATGAAAGTATGGATAAAGAACAGATGAATCAACCCGCACAACCTTGGGAGTTCCGTTCTAAACCAGCTTGGCAGAGACTTATCATAATGCTTGGAGGTATTACGGTAAACATACTTTTAGCTTGGGTTATTTACACAACATTGTATAGCACATACGGACAAAAATATGTATCAACAGAGAAAATCCAAGAAAAAGGATTAGCTTTTGGAGAATCTGGCTTAAACGCTGGTTTCAAAAACGGTGATAAAATAGTCTCAGTTGATGGTAAAACTCAAGAAAAATTTAACCGATTAATCATTGACGTTTTATTAGGAAATAACGTTGAGGTTGAAAGAAACGGGAAAAAAGAATCGCTACATATTACTGACGAGCAAAAAAGTAAAATTTTAGGTTCTGAAGGTAGAGATTTCATTAAACCAAGAATCTCGACAGTTTTTGTAGACTCAATTATACCTAATAGTACAGCTTCTAAAGCTGGATTAAAAAAAGGAGATCAAATAGTAAAAATTGAAAGTGTTAAGTTTAACTATTTTGATGAGTTAACGACTCTACTTAAAGAAAACTCCGGCAAACAAGTATCTTTAACTGTTTTGAGAGGTAATAATGAAGTAAATTTAAGCACAACCATTTCAAAAGATGGTAAAATTGGATTCTTTCCTACAACAAAAGATAAAAATGATTTTTTAATAACTAATAAATTAAGCTTCTTTCAAGCTATTCCAGCAGCAATAAACGAGTCTTATACACAGTTCACATATAACATTAAACAGTTTAAATTGATTTTAAGACCTAAAACAGAAGCTTACAAACAAGTTATGAGTCCAATTGGTATCACTCAAAAATTACCAACTACATGGGATTGGGAATTTATTTGGGGCTTCACAGCAATGTTTTCGATTGGTTTGGCATTTATGAATCTATTACCAATACCAGGTCTTGATGGTGGACATGCTATTTTTACTATTGCTGAAATGATTACTGGCAAAACTTTAAGCGATAAAGCCGCAGAAAGAGTTCAGACTTTTGGAATGATTATCTTACTAAGTCTTATGGCTTTAACTTTCGGTAAAGATATATACCAAATCATCGCAAAGAATTTTTTGTAATTTTTTAAAACTTTTTGTTTGCGATTATAAAAATTCGATTATATTTGCACTCGCTAAAAAGATATTAATCTTCCTCCTTAGCTCAGTTGGTTAGAGCATCTGACTGTTAATCAGAGGGTCCTTGGTTCGAGCCCAAGAGGGGGAGCAACTTTTTAGCAAACACATAAACCTTTTAGGTGATTCCTCCTTAGCTCAGTTGGTTAGAGCATCTGACTGTTAATCAGAGGGTCCTTGGTTCGAGCCCAAGAGGGGGAGCAACTTTTTAGCAAACACATAAACCTTTTAGGTGATTCCTCCTTAGCTCAGTTGGTTAGAGCATCTGACTGTTAATCAGAGGGTCCTTGG